>NZ_FR894900.1:56532-59187 GCF_000434255.1 Ruminococcus sp. CAG:379
GGCAACTGCCATGTTCATCCTCAGCGGCAGCCGCACCTCCTCCTACGAATTCCTGGAGAAGGAACCCTTTGAAACGGAGTATGGGGTCACCGGTATGGTGCGGGAGCGGAAGGAGCAATTCCGGGAAACCTATGTGCGGAACAATGTGATCGGCACCTGTTTATGCGTACTGTCTGTCATCCCCCTCTTTGCCGGGATCCTCATTGACGAGGAAAACGATCTGCTGCTGTGCGGTATGGTCTGCGGCATGCTGGCGATGATTGCGGTGGGCGTTACGTTTTTTATCCGGGTAGGCACAGTCTGGAACAGCTTTCAGCAGCTGCTCCAGGAGGGAGATTATTCCCCCAGGAACAAGAAGGCATTCGGCGTGTCCGGGGGCTATTGGGTGCTCGTCACTGCGATCTATCTGGCATGCAGCTTTCTGACCGATCGCTGGGATCTGACCTGGATCATCTGGGTGGCAGCAGCAGGTTTGTATTCTTTGCTGGCAGCGATCCTTCGGAAGCGTTCCGAGAAATAAAAGAAGCACTCCGGTTTTCTGCCGGAGCGCTTTTGTATGCCGGAACATCATCCGCAATCTTTATGCAGCGTCCCACTATTTTGCAGTTTTCAAGGTTGCCTGTCCCTCTGCAATGGCTTGCACCAGACTGCGTAGCTCGTGCTTGGCATTTTCCGGGCAAAGGCTGACCCGGATGGCGCTGTCCGCCTGGGCACGGGTGGCACCGAACTGTTCCAGCACGCCGCTGTTGGCACCCTTGGAGCATGCGGAACCGCTGGACACATAAATACCCTTGGATTCCAGAAAGTGCAGCATGATCTCCGACCGGATGTTCGCCACGGAGAAGTTGAGAATATAGGGGGAGCCATCCTCCGGGGAATGCACTGTAATGCCTGGCAAAGGGGACAGTTGTTCCAACAGGTACGCACGCAGCTCAGCAGCACGTTGGCTCCGCTGTGCCAGGGTGGGAGCAAGCTCCGCTGCCGCCGCACCCATACCGGCGATCAGGGGCACAGGCTCCGTGCCGGGGCGCATGCCATGCTCCTGTTCTCCGCCGAACAGCAGGGGTGTCAGCCGCACGCCTTTCCGCACATACAAAGCCCCCACGCCCTTGGCAGCGTGGATCTTGTGACCGCTCAGGGACAGCAGATCCGCCTTCAGCTCTGAAATGCGGATGGGCACCTTCAGAAAGCCTTGTACGGCGTCGCAGTGGGTGATGATCTGGGGATTCTTCCGCTTTGCACCGTAAAATACCCGGCGCACCGGGAGAATGTGCCCGGTCTCGTTGTTGACCAGCATCATGCTGATCAGACAGGTGCGCTCGTTTACCGCCTCTACAAAGGCGTTGGGATCAAACACACCGTGGGAATCCGGGGCGATACGGATTACCTCGAACCCTGCCTGCTCCAGCTGCCGGAAGGATTCCCGCACAGAGGCATGCTCCACAGTGGTGGTGATGACCCGGGGCTTGTGCTTCCCATATGCCCCGGCAACTCCACGGACGGCAAGATTGTTGCTTTCCGTTGCCCCGGAGGTGAAGTAGATGCAGCCCGGTTCACAGGCAAGGATGGAAGCCAGGGTACGGCGCACCCCGTCTATAGCCAGCTGGGCTTGCAAACCTGCGTGATGCAGGGAGGATGGATTCCCGTAATTTTCTGTCAGGCATTGGTTGATGGCCCCGATCGCCGCCTGGCAGGGCTTGGTGGTTGCTGCGTTGTCCAGATAAATAGCCATGATGCTTCCGGTCGGATCTCCGACCGACTCCTTTCGTGTTCGGTTTCAATTTCACTGTACAGTATAGCACATTTTCGGGGAAAATGCAAAGAAAAGCCCGGTTTTACATGCCTAAAAAATTTTTTGAGTTTTTTCAAAAAAGGGTTGACATTTGGAGAAACCCGTGCTATAATATAATAGTCGTCAGGGAGATGACACAAAAACAAAAGCGGATATGGCGGAATCGGCAGACGCGCTAGCTTCAGGTGCTAGTCCTCGCAAGGGGGTGGAGGTTCAAGTCCTCTTATCCGCACCATGAATGACGTACAATTTTTGTACGTCATTCTCTTTATTCCTTCATTCGCGGATGTAGTTTAATGGTAAAACTTCAGCTTCCCAAGCTGATGTCGTGGGTTCGATTCCCATCATCCGCTCCACAGTAAAACAGCCTTACGGTTTTCGGATCGTAAGGCTGTTTTTGTTTATTACTCTGCTACAGGGCGTGGACTACATTTCCGTACCCTCCAGCAGCCAGGGGATCGCCTGCCGGATCTGAGTATCCCAGTATGCCCAGTCGTGAACGCCGGGGCTTTCCTGATAGGTCACATCGTAGCCCAGCTGGACCAATCGTGCCTTGGCAGAACGGCTGAAGGGCAGCAGGGGATCCTCCGTACCACAGCAGATCCGCAGCTTCGGCAGGTTCGTATGGGTTTTACAGGTTTTCTCCGCCAGTGCCAGCAGGTCATTGTCCGAGCCGGTAAGCTGTTCTGTACTGCCGAAAATATTCTGCATCAAGGGCGTTGCAGGAGTGTGCTTTGCCATGCCGACCAGATCCAACGCCCCGGATAGAGATACCGCCTTGCCGAACTGATCCGGCATGCCCAGTGCCAGCTTTACAGCACCGTAGCCTCCCATAGAATTGCCGGCGGCAAAGGTATATTCCC
>NZ_FR894900.1:59192-62894 GCF_000434255.1 Ruminococcus sp. CAG:379
GGCAAAGGTATATTCCCGCCTGTCCGTCAGCTGGGGGAAGAACTGTTGGCACAGAGCCGGCAGCTCCTGGCTGAAAAAGCTCCAGTAGGGGAGCCCGTGCTGCATGTTCGTGTAGAAGCCCAGGTGGGTGGTAGGCATCACCACTGCCAGAGGTGTGCCCTCCACATAGCGCTCAATGGCTGTGCGGCGCTGCCAGATGGTCTGATCATCCCCCATGCCGTGGAGCAGGTACAGCACCGGAAATTTACCATCCGGCGTGGAGCCGGTGAAGCCGTGCCGGGTGGTGCACTGGGGGAGGATCACGTTCAGATTTACGCTCATCTGTAAAATATCAGAAAAGCAGTTAATTACAAAATGTGCCATAGCTTTCTCAGTCCTTCTTTTCCTTGCAGCCTGCGCAGCCGTTCATCAGCTCTGCAATACTGCTGCATGTGTTGCTGTGCGGATCACACAGGTGCAGTTTTTTCAACTGTGTGGTATCACACAGATAGTTCGCCCGGTCGATGCCCCGGAGCATGGCTTTGAACAGAACTGTCCGGGCGATGCCGTCATACAGCGCCAGATCGCCCTTTGCGTCACATGCATACACTGTCACCGTGTCCGTGCCGTAGGAGAATACCGCAAAGCCGCTGCACCCCCCTGCGGTCATGGATTCTACCGCATGCAGGGTCACGCCGGGGGTTTCGTATGCCGCATAGGGGGTCAGATCCTTTGCCTCCAGAATTTCCAGCATGGCTTACTCCTTCCCGATGGCTGTCCGCAGGGCACGCAGCTCCTCAGCAGTCAGCTCCCGATAGGTGCCTGGCTTGAGCATGCCCAGCTTCAGAGGGCCGATGCTGATCCGGCGCAGACGTGCAACCTCCAGCCCTACCGCTTCACACATGCGGCGGATCTGTCGGTTTCGACCTTCCTTGATGGTAATCAGCAGCACCACCCGTCCGGGTTCCTTGGTCAGCACATTCACCGTTGCAGGCAGAGTGGGCTTGCCGTCAATTTCTACCCCCTCCGACAGCTGTACCAGCTGCTGGTCGGTAATGTCCGGCCGCACTGTGACCCGATAGGTTTTGGACACGTGGCGGCTTGGGTGCATGATGTTGTTGGCAAAGTCCCCATCGTTGGTCAGCAGCAGCAGACCCTCCGAGTTCCGATCCAGCCGTCCCACCGGGTAGACCCGTTCCGGCACATCCTCCAGCAGATCCATTACGCACCGGCGATCCAGCTCATCGGACATGGTGGTCACATACCCACGGGGCTTATTGAGCATCAGGTACAGCTTCTGCTTTTTTTTCGGAATGGTGATTCGTTCGCCGTTGACGGTAATCAGATCCCGGCTGTCGGCTTTGTCCCCCAGCTTCACGGGTCTGCCGTTGCATTTGACCTGTCCGGCGGCAATCAAACTCTCCGCCTTCCGCCGGGAGCAATAGCCGCTGTCTGCGATGATTTTTTGAATTCTTGTCTTTTCCATAATGATCCGTTCCTCCTGGAACCAGGCATCCCCACAGGGATCCGTGTCAGAACCAGCTTCGGATGCGGGCAAGCAATGCCTGCCAGAAGCCGGGGGTTTCCGGTTCCTGCTCCTGGGCAGCAACCGCATCTACCGTATACAGGGGCACATCGGCGACGTGCCGTCCTTCATAATAATAAGCCAGATTGCCCACCCGGGCATTCTCCGGTACAGGGGCATACAAAAAGGGTTCCACCTGTACCTGCACCGTCAACTGCCGCAGATCTCCGTTATCCGTGCCAACGGACAGGGGATCCCGGGTGCGCAGGGCAACGGTATCCGCCGTGCCGCCCACCACGCTGACGGACAGGGCATCCGGCGGCTCCACAGGCTGGGATACCACATGGGCAAAGCCGTAGTCGTACAGCTTCATGTGGTCATTCCAGTCGTCCTTGGCATGCAGCGTCACACAGAGCAGGGATACCCCGTCCCGTTCACAGAAGGACACCAGGCATCTGCCTGCTGCATCCGTAAAGCCGGTTTTGACGCCCACCACGCCCTCATACATGGTCAGCAGCTTGTTGGTGTTTTTCAGCCACCGGTTGTAGGGCGGATTGCCGAAGCACACCTCTGCCCGGGACTGGCTGCAAATGGCACGAAAGTCCGGGTTCTGCATGGCTGTCCGTGCCAGCAGTCCCATATCCCGGGCGGATGCCCCGTGTCCCTCCGCATCCAGACCGGAGGGGGTCACAAAGCAGGTGTGGGTCATGCCGATCCGGGCAGCCCGTGCATTCATCAGCTTTGCAAATTCCGGGATGGAGCCAGCCAGCCGGACGGCTGTGGCATTGGCTGCATCGTTGCCGGAGGGCAGCAGCATGCCATAGCAGAGCATGCGTTTGGTGACCACGTCCCCCTCCTGGAGTCCCATGGAGGAGCCCTCCACCCGGATGGCTTCCGGATCCACCACGAACCAGTCATCCAGTCCGCCGCTTTCCAGGCACAGCAGGGTGGTCATGATCTTGGTGGTGCTGGCGATGGGACGCTTTTCGTCCCCGTTTTTGGACAACAGCACCTTGCCGGTGTCCGCCTCCATCAGCACATAAGCCTGGGCGGAAATGCCCAGAGGGTCGGCAGCATGCACCGCCGGACAGCAAAGATGCAGGCAGCACAGTACCGCCAGCATCAGACTCAGCCATTTTTTCATCAAGCGCCTCCCGATGTTCTTTTGTATAAACATATGGGAGACGGGCTTTGATTATTCTGCCTTTGGATTCTTGCCGTTCCGGCTGCTCATAAAGCCGGAGATCTTTTCCATCACATCCGGCACCAGGTTAATCAGTGCGTTGGGGGTGGAGGCGTCAATGGACAGCTGCATCAGCTTGACCTCTCCGTTCAGGATCACCAGAAACGCCACCGGCTGAATGGAAATGCCTGCGCCGGAGCCGCCGCCGAACAGATCCTTCTCCACCTTTGCCGGCAGATCGGAGCCGCCGGATGCAAAGCCGTAGGATACCTTTGAGATGGGGATGATGGTTGCGCCGTCTGCGCAGGTGATGGGGGTGCCCACGATGGTGTTCACGTCCACCATTTCCCGGATTTTTTCCATGGTTACGCCCATCAGATCGTTGATAGGATGCTCAGTGTTATTCATCGCTTACTCCTTCTCCGCACGGTTGGATTTTGGGCGGCTGTGCGGCAGCCGATTGATATAGGAGTCCATGTTGGTCAGCATGGACGGGATACAGCAGAATTATGCAGCTTTTCCGGCTTTGTGCTGTCGGTACAGAAACCGTGCACCAAAGCCGATCACTGCCCCGAGGATTACCGCCGGGCATACCCGGATCTGGCAGCTGCCCCGGTAGGTGCCATGAGGCTGGTTGTAGATGCAGCAGATCCGGATCTGTTTTTTGCGAACCCGGAAGAACTGGCACAGCAGCGCTAAGGTATTGTACACGGCAATGTTCACCTTGCCGAATCGGATGGCGCATGCCGCAGCGTCCGGATCGGATACGGCCAAGTCCAGGTCAATGTCCCGGATGGTGATCCGCCGCAGCAGCCACCGCAGGGGCTTCCCTGCCGTATGCAGCAGATCCAGCGCCAGGTCGATACCCTCCGAAAGGGATTGGGGCTTGTATTTGGCCAATATACCGCCGGATTTCTTTTCCGATTCCTCTTTGGAAGGCTCTGGTTCGGCTTTGGATGCTTCCTGGGGCTGGGGCGTTTGCTCCGGCTTTTGGGAGCGAGATGCCGGCTTTGGT
>NZ_FR894900.1:62911-67374 GCF_000434255.1 Ruminococcus sp. CAG:379
TTGGTTCAGACGTCATCGGCGGCTTATCCGGGGCAGGGGACTGCCGGGGTGCCGACTCGTCAGATTGCTTGCCGGGAGGCGGGGAATCCGCCCCCTTCCGGAGGAACAGATACCGGGCACGCCAGCAAAATGTCCCTTCGTCATAGGACAGCCAGACCCGTGCCGGCGCAAACAGCAGGATCAGCAGTATCAGCAGCAGGGTAAGCAGAATGATCCGCAGGATCATTGCCTTTGCGCCTCCTTTCCGTGTGTTTATTCCTCCGGGAACAGCTCCTCCGGAATATCCGGATCAGGAGCATCCGCTGGATCCAGATCCAGCAGACTGCCCTGGGGATCCTTTCCGGGCAGAGGGGGCAGTTCCTCAATGGAATGCAGTCCAAAGCATCGCAGAAACCGACTGGTGGTTCGGTAGGCGATGGGCTTGCCGGGTACATCCAGCCGCCCTGCCTCCTCCAGCAGATCTTTTTCCACCAGGTTGTTGATGACCGAGGAGCTGTCGATGCCTCGGACATTTTCTACAAAGCTTTTGGTGACGGGCTGGTTATATGCCACAATGGTCAGTGCCTCCATGGCTGCATTGGACAGGGGAGCGGTACGCTTGGTCTCAATGGCTTTTTTGATAGATTCCGCAAAGGCAGGACGGGTGCAGAGCTGGTAGCATTGCTCCAACTGCAACACCCGCAGGGCGCTTTGCTGGGCATCGTACCGGTCGTTCAGCAGAGCGATCACCTTGGGGATTACTTCCTCCTCCAGACCGCATGCCTCTGCCAGCCGTGCCGCCGGGATTGGCTCTCCATAGGCAAAGAGGACGGCTTCCGCCTCCGAAATTTTATTCTTCAGTTGCATGTTCTCTCACAATCCTGTATTTTTTCGTAATGGCATGGGGCTTGCAGAAGGACAGTTCCGTATTGTCCGCATTGAGCCGGGTTCTGCCGGTTTTGGTCAACTCCAGTACCGCAAGAAAGGTCGCCACCCGGGCGGAGCGATCCGTCATGCCCTCGTACAGGTTGTCCACCCGGACGGAGCCTTCTGCATACAGCCGCCGCAGCACATAGACTACTTTTGAAATGACGGATACCACCCGCTGCTGTACCACAGCCTGGATCCGGTCCGTCAGGGGAGCCTTGGCGTTGGGCTGGGGCTTTGCTCCGATTTGCAGATACGCCTGCCGCAGCACCTCCGGTTCGTGCTGATGCCGGTAGGTGGGATCGATCTGCACCGGCATCTGCCGCCGGACAAAGATGCAGTCCCCGATATCCCGTTTTGCAAGCTCTGCCGCAGCCAGCTTGCAAAGGGAGTACTCGATGAGGGCACCTTCCAGCTCCTTTTTGACTGCCTCCGCCTCTTCCGGGCTTGGCAGCAGGGACACGGTCTTGATGTAGATCAGCCGTGCCGCCATCTCAAGAAATTCTCCTGCCAGTTCGTAGTCCTGCTCGCTGCATTGCTCTATATATAATAGGTATTGCTCCAGCAGCTTGGAGATCTCGATGTCGTTGATGTTCAGCTTATGCTTGGCGATCAGATGCAGCAGCAGATCCAAAGGCCCCTCAAACACAGGCAGCTTGAATGAAATCTGTTCCATTTACAGTGTCCCCAGCAAATTTGGGATCCAGTTGGTCAGAGTGAGCAGCAAATTGTATATGTGCTGTTCTACAAATCCAATGGGGCCGGACAGCACGCCGGTCACCAGGATCACCATAAATACAATGGAAATCATCCTCTGATTCTTATAGAAGAAGGCGTCCACCTTGGAGCTTGTGAAGTAGCCCAGAATGTGGGAACCGTCCAGGGGCGGAATGGGGATCAGGTTGAAGATGGCAAGCCCAAGGTTGATGAAAATAAACGCCTGGAGCATGTAGTAAAGAACGAAATAGGTGTTGACCCCGCCGCTTGTGTAGTAATCCACCACGGCAGTCTGCACCACCTGGAAACAGCAGAATACCCGGTAGATGACCATGCTGAGGATGGCCACCAGCAGATTGGACAGAGGCCCGGCAAGGGCTGTGATTGCCATGCCTCCCCGCATGCTGATCTTCCGGTCAAACCGATTCGGGTTGACCGGTACGGGCTTCGCCCAGCCAAAGCCGGCAAACAACAGACAGATGGTGCCAACCGGGTCGAAATGCGCCAGAGGATTCAGGGTCATGCGTCCCTGGATGCTGGCGGTGTCGTCCCCCAGCTTATACGCCGCATAGGCGTGGGCACATTCGTGGATGGGGGTGACCATGCAGATGACGATCAGTCGTGTGAAAAAATCCAAAAAGGTGGAAAGATCCAGATTCAAGATTGCGTCCTCTCTTTCAGTTTGTAATCGTATACACCATTTATTATACATGAATTCTGGGCTATTTACAAGCCAAAATTGCACTTTCTTTCAGTGCCGTAAAAAATTTTTGATTTTTTTCAAAAAAGCCTTGCTTTTTTTCAAGAAATCTGCTAGAATAAGACTATTGACTTTCTACGATGCATGAAGGAGGTGCAACCTACCATGGCTAAGTGTGATATTTGCGGCAAGGGCGTTACTTTTGGTATTAAGGTTTCCCATTCCCACAGACGTTCCAACAGAACTTGGAAACCTAATGTAAAGCGCGTAAAGGCTGTTGTGAAGGGTACTCCCTGTCATATTTATGCTTGCTCCAGATGCCTGCGTTCCGGCAAGGTTGAGCGTGCGTAATCAAACCACAGAAAAATTTCAGGAGCATGCGGCGTGTCCGTGTGCTCCTGATTTTCTTTCCCGGCGTTTGTTTCCCGGAGAAGCCGAAAAATCGTGTAAAAACACTTGCACTCTGCGCAGAAATGTTGTATAATAAAACATGTATATTGAGTCAAGGTAACACCGTACAGGGATTGTGCGATGTACCTCAACACCCACAGGCTTTGTGCGGTGCTGTCTTGACTTTTTGGCTATTACATATGAGGAAGGAAGATCCGCACATGGAAAAAAACATGGAGAGCCGGGCATATGCACGCCTTGCCGCTCTGTTTGACGATGGTGCATTTACCGAGATCAATGCAGCTGTCAAGGAAGCAGAAGATGCGGCAGGAGTCGTTTGTGCCTACGGCTATGTAAACGGAAACGCAGTCTATGCATTTTCCCAGGATAAAACCGTAAACAACGGTGCGGTAGGCTTGCAGCATGCAGCAAAGATCACAAAGCTGTACGGACTGGCTGCCAAGACCGGTACCCCCATTGTGGGTATTCACGATTCCAACGGCGCCTTTGTCAACGGTACAGTGGATTCCCTGACCGCTTATGGCAGAATGCTGGAGGCTGCGTCCCAGCTTTCCGGCGTGGTGCCTCAGATCGCAGTGGTAGCCGGCACCTGTGCAGGAAGCGCTGCACTGCTGGCATGCGGCTCCGATTTTGTGGTGATGACCAAGGACGCAGAGCTGTTTGTAGCACCGCCCTTTGCAGAGCATGCAGGAACTGCACAATCCGCTGCCAAGGCTGGCATCTGCGCACTGGTGTGCGAGGATGACATCGCTGCCATGGAGCAGGCAAGAGCACTGGTGAACCTGATGCCCATCAACAACCTGGCTGGGGCACCCATGTTTGAGTATGCTGAAAGCGAAAGCCAGGCATCCCCCAGCCTGCCGGAGCTGGTAAAGGCTGTGGCAGACGCAGATTCCCTGCTGGAGCTGTATGGGGACTATGGCAAGGCAGCATACACTGCCCTGGCAACCCTTGGAGGCACCACGGTGGGCATTGCCGCAACCAATAAGACCGAGGATCCGCTGAATACGGAGGACTGTGCAAAGCTGGCTCGGTTCATGCGCACCTGCGATGCTTTCTCCGTTCCGGTGATTACCTTTGTGGATACCATGGGCTTTGCCGCTTCTTCCGAAGCAGAACAGACCGGCAGCATCCAGGCTATGACCCGGCTGGCAGCATGCTACGCAGAGGCAACCACCATCAAGCTGTCCGTTGTGACCGGCAATGCCGTGGGCGCAGCATTCACTGCTCTGGCTGGTGCAGCATGCGGCGCAGACTTTACTTATGCCTGGGATCAGGCTGTGATTTCTCCCATGGCACCCCTGACTGCTGTAGAATTCCTGTGGCATGATAAGCTGAAGGGCGCTGCGGATGCAAATGCAAAGCGCAAGGAGCTGGCTGCGGAGTATGCAGCAACTCTGGCAAGCGCACAGAGCGCAGCGGAAAAGGGCGGCGTGGATGCAGTAATCGCACCGGCAGACACCAGAGTGACTTTGCTTTCCGCCCTGGATATCCTCAGCGGCAAGCGGGTAAGCAAGCTGCCCAAGAAGCACAACAACATTCCGTTCTAAGCGGTTTATATTGAGAAAAGGTGGTACATACAATGAAAAGATTTAGCGTAACCGTAAATGGCAAGGCATACGATGTAGCAGTGGAGGAGATCACCGGCGCAGCACCGGCTCCCGTTGCTGCGGCACCTGCACCTGTGGCAGCAGCGCCTGCACCGGCTCCGGCTCCCGCAGCAGCTCCC
>NZ_FR894900.1:67381-70959 GCF_000434255.1 Ruminococcus sp. CAG:379
CCCGCAGCAGCTCCCGCCCCCGCAGCAGCACCTGTTGCCGGTGCAGGGGAGAAGGTACAGGCACCCATGCCCGGCACGATCCTGGATATCAAGGTTGCAGTCGGGGATACCGTTTCCAGAGGTCAGACCGTTGTGATCCTGGAGGCAATGAAGATGGAGAATGACATTGTTGCAAGCTGCGACGGCAAGATCACAAGCATTTTGGTCAGCAAGGGCGATACCGTAAATTCTGACGATGTTCTGGTGACCATTGCCTAAACTCTGATAGAAAGGATTTTCCGCTCTGTGCGGAAGAGTGGTGAAAGATATGGCTAAAGTAAAGATTACGGAAACCGTGCTCCGTGACGCACACCAGTCCTTGATCGCAACCCGTATGACCACTGCTGAGATGCTGCCGATTCTGGAAAAGCTGGATCAGGTGGGTTATCACTCCATCGAGTGCTGGGGCGGTGCGACCTTTGATGCCTGCCTGCGGTTTCTCAACGAGGATCCCTGGGAGCGTCTGCGTACGCTGAAAAAGCACATGCCCCACACCAAGCTGCAAATGCTGTTCCGTGGTCAGAATATGCTGGGCTATCGGCACTATGCAGACGATGTGGTGCAGTATTTTGTACAGAAGTCTGTGGCAAACGGCATTGACGTGATCCGGATTTTTGATGCGCTGAACGATATCCGGAACCTGAAAACCGCCATCGATGCGGCAAAGAAGGAAGGCGCACATACCCAGGTGGCAATTTCCTACACTCTGGGGGATGTATTCACCGAGGAATACTATGTAAAATATGCAAAGCAGATTGAGGAAGCAGGTGCGGACTCTATTTGCATCAAGGATATGGCGGCTCTGCTGACGCCCTATGCCACCGAGCGTCTGGTGAAGGCACTCAAGGCAAACGTAAAGCTGCCCATCCAGCTGCACACCCACTACACCTCCGGTCTGGCGTCCATGTGCCTGCTCAAGGGCATTGAAGCCGGTGCGGATGTGATCGATACCGCTATGTCCCCTCTGGCGCTGGGTACATCCCATGCGCCCACCGAGTCCATGGTGGCTGCCCTCCAGGGTACGCCCTATGATACCGGTCTTGATCTGATGCTGCTGACCGAGATCCGCTCCTATTTTATGGAACTGCGTCAGAAGTATCTGGACAGCGGTCTGCTGGATCCCAAGATGCTGGCGGTTGACGCCAATGCATTGATTTACCAGGTGCCCGGCGGTATGCTTTCCAACCTGCTGTCCCAGCTGAAGCAGGCAGGCAAGGAGGATAAGCTCAACGAGGTACTCCAGGAAGTACCGAGAGTCCGGAAGGATGCAGGATACCCGCCCCTGGTAACACCTACCTCCCAGATCGTGGGCACACAGGCTGTGTTCAATGTGATTATGGGGGAGCGGTACAAGACTGTGACCAAGGAATTCAAGGGCATTGTCCGGGGCGAGTACGGCAGAACGCCGGTGCCCATCGATCCTGCATTCCGCAAGAAGATCATCGGGGACGAAAAGCCCATCGACTGCCGTCCGGCAGATTTGCTGGAGCCGGAACTGGATAAGATCCGCAAGGAATGTGCAGAGTGGATCACCCAGGACGAGGACGTACTAAGCTATGCACAGTTCGGTCAGGTTGCAGTGAAGTTCTTTGAACGCCGCCGTAATCAACAGTACGGCATTGACGGCGTACACGGAGATGCTGCAAAGCGGATTCATCCGGTTTGATGAACAGACAAAGTGCTGATGAAGCGTTGCTCATCAGCACTTTCCGTGCAGGGCAGCACAAATCAGCAGGAAAGGAGTGACGGCTGTGCCGATCCGGATTTCACAGGATTTGCCCGCATATCAGATTTTACAGAACGAGAATATTTTCGTGATGACCCATGACCGGGCGGAGCAGCAGGACATCCGTCCGCTGAAGATCCTGATTCTCAACATCATGCCCAAGAAAATCGAAACCGAAACCCAGATTCTGCGGCTGCTCAGCAATACCCCCTTGCAGGTGGATATTGAACTGATGCATGTAGCGTCCCACGTTTCCAAGAATACCTCCCTGAGCCATCTGGAAACCTTCTATACCACCTTCGGGGAGATCAAGGACAAACATTATGACGGGATGATTATCACCGGGGCGCCGGTGGAGCATCTGCCTTATGAACAGGTGGATTACTGGGATGAGATCTGCCAGATCATGGAGTGGTCCAAGACCCATGTGTTCTCCACCCTGCATATCTGCTGGGCGGCGCAGGCCGGGCTGTACTACCACTTCGGCATACCCAAATACCCCCTGGCGCAGAAAATGTTCGGCATCTTCCCCCATGTGGTGGAGGTGGAGCATTCCCTGCTGCTGAAGGGCTTTGACGAGTGCTTCTATGTGCCCCATTCCCGGAATACGGAGATCCGCCGGGCAGATATTGAACAGGTGTCCCAGCTGGAGATCCTCACCAGTTCCCCCATGTCCGGGGTGCATATCGTTGCCAACAAAAACGGCAGACAGTATTTTATCACCGGTCATTCCGAGTACGACCGGGATACCATTGCCCAGGAGTACTTCCGGGATCGGGACAAGGGCATCGATATTCAGATCCCCTATCATTACTTTCCGGAGGATGACCCTACCAGGACTCCACGAGTGACCTGGCGGTGCCACGCCAATCTGATGTTTTCCAACTGGCTCAACTACTGCGTATACCAGCGAACCCCCTACAATCTGGACGAGCTCTCCGTTCGCAACTGGGAATGGGAGATCGGCATATAACGGCAACACCAAACATGCGGCAGGCTCAGCCACGCCGCTTTGAGGAGGACAAACATGAATCCACAGGACTATTCCAATCAGTATCCGAACCAGTATCCCAATCAGTACCCCAACAGCTGGCAGTCCATGCAGCCCCAGCAGCCGGTGCCGGAGGAGCGGAAGGGCTTCGCCATTGCGTCCCTGGTACTGGGTATTTGCAGCATTGTGCTGATGTGCTGCTGCTGCCTCAACGTGATCACAGCGCCCATTTCCATCATACTGGGCATCATTTCTCTTGCCACGCACCGGGGCGGCAAGGGCTTGTCCATCGCAGGCATCATTCTGTCTGTGGTGAGCATTCTGCTGCTCTTTATCGTGTTTCAGAGCACCAGCGTGTTCTGGAAGAACAGCGATCAGATCATGCAGGACTACACCCAGCTCATTCAGGATGCGGATACCGTATTCCCGGCTTATGAGAAGGACGGCACCGTGCCGGATTACCTCCAGAAGTACTACGAGGGTGAATACAAGGAAACCCTGGACAAGTTCGGCATCACCTTTGATGATGTAATGGATTATCTGGATCAGATGTACCAGCAGGGTGAGTTTGATGACCTTCAGTCTGCCCTCGGCAGTACCGGCGGCAACAAAACATCCTCCGGCGCACCAAAATCCAGCTTCACCGGGGTGGAGCTAGCATACTGATCCCATTGCGCAGCAAATAGAACAGGATGAGCATTCCCAGGAGCGGCAGCCAGAAACGCCTGCTTCTGGGAATGATTTTTTTCTGTATGCCGAATGCCGCAAGCAGCTGCTCTCCGTACCACAGTAACCCCAGCAGCGCCAGCAGGGGTACTCCCG
>NZ_FR894900.1:70969-71262 GCF_000434255.1 Ruminococcus sp. CAG:379
AGCAGGGGTACTCCCGGATTGTACCGGACTGCCAGCCACAGTTGCCCGTTCAGCATTGCCTTGATGCTCCGTGTGCCTCCACAGCCGGGACAGTACAGCCCTGTCAGAAACCAGAGCGCACATGGAATGTGGAATATGGCGATCTGATCCAGGTACAGCTTCAGCAGCAGAAACAGTGCAGCAGCTCCAAGGGGAAGCAGAAGGGGCAGCCATTTGCGGCATGGGGTCATGATTTAACTTCCTTTCAATGCTTTTTGCATATAGGCATCGGTGGAAATGCCGTAGGGGCGGTT
>NZ_FR894900.1:71279-75576 GCF_000434255.1 Ruminococcus sp. CAG:379
GGCGGTTGTACCTGCCGATGCCAAACAGACAGTCCGGATCTCTTGTGATCCGGTTGGGTTCTTCATAACAGGTCAGGGTAGCCAGAAATCCCATGCTCCGCAGCACCGGGATGCTCTCCCGGCACACATAGCCATAGGGGTAGGTGAACACGACAGGCCGCATCTGCACCTGGGATGCCAACAGGGACTGAAGCTGTTCCAGATCCGAGCGCAGCAGCTCCCGGTATGCGGTTTCCGACTCCTCCGGCAGAATGCCGCAGCCCTGTCGGTGGGTATGGCTGTGCAGGTCATAGGTGTGGTTGCCGATCTCAATGCGTCCGGACTCCAGCAGAGTTTGGATTTCTGGAAAGGTCAGATAGGAATAAGCGGTTATGTGAGAATCCTGCTCCGCCTGGTTCACAATGTAACTGCCCACCACGGAGATCACAGCGCACATGTCGTACTTTTCCAACAGGGGCAGGCACTGTTCCAGATTGTTGTAATAGCCGTCGTCAAAGGTGATCATCACCGGCTTTTCCGGCAGGGGCTTTCCGTTGTATACATACTCCACCAGATCGGACACCAGCACTGCCTGATAGCCATGGTCGGACAAATAGGCAAGGTCACTTTCCAACACCTCCGGGGGGACAACATAGTCGCTGTGCCTGCCGGAAAAGACGCTGTGATACATCAGAACCGGCAGGGGGATCCCATTTTCTCCGGGATCCGATACGCCTTCTGTCCGGAACGGGCTGCATCGGAACAGCAGCATCAGCAGCCCCACCGCCACCAGATCGCACAGCAGCATGATCAAAAAGCGCTTTACATTGCAGCAACGGTACATGTGCATCTTCCTTTCCTCTGTTGCTTCTAAAGACTATGTGCATTGGGCTTGTCACATTCCCGGCATAACCGGAAAGGAGGACGCATAGGATGAAGCAGAGGGTTCATACTATATAGGCGGCACCGCAGCATGCGGCAGCGCCTGGGAAGCAGGTGGAAGAATGCGCAGAAGAAGAAACGGATTGCGTGTGCTGATGTGGGGATGCGTTCTGGCAGGAATGCCCCTGCTGGCAGCAGGTATGCTCCAGCTCATTCCCCAGATCCCGGTTGCAGCCAATCGGCTGAATGATTTGCGGACGGATCTGGAGCAGGAACCGGCAGATAACAGGGAGGATCCGCCCTGTTTGTCCAGCGGCTATGGCTGGCTTGCAGAGGAGCCGGACGCCCCGAAACCGGAACAGACCACGGAAACCGCTACTCAGCCGGAGGCGGAGCCGGTGTTTTACGCCAGTGGGGATCCGGGGGAAAAGCCCTATCCTACTGTGTGGCATCCGGGTACCGCACGGATCGTTCGGATGGCGTATCAGCGCTATTCCGGTGGAAATATTGTGGATCTGGACAAGTGCGGACAGGTTCGGAACTGTACCAGTGTGGACAATGCCGCATTGTTGGAGGAAAGCCGGAAAGCGCCTGCCTTTACCATTATGGGGGACGGCTCACCGGAGGTGCTGATCATGCACTCCCATACCACCGAGAGCTTTGAGCCCTATGTACGGGAGTATGGGGATGCGGAATTCAATTACCGTACGACAGATCCGGCGCTGAGCGTGGTGATGGTAGGGGATCAGATTGAAGCCCAGTTGAAAAAGGCAGGCATCGGTGTGATCCATGACGGTACCATTCATGACTATCCCCGTTATACCGGCTCCTATGACCGGAGCCGGGTGGTGGTCAAGCGGATCCTGGAGGAGAACCCCACCATTAAGGTGGTGCTGGACATCCATCGGGATGCCATTGTCAGCAACGGAAACTTGTTGCAGCCGGTGATTGATGTGGATGGACAGGACACCGCCCAGGTGATGATCATCTCCGGGTGCGACAACGGTTCTCTGAACATGCCAAACTACATGAAAAACTTCCGGTTTGCCAGCTGCCTGCAGCAGCAGATCGAATCCGACACACCGGGTCTGACCCGGCCGGTGCTGTTCGATTACCGGAAGTATAACCAGGATCTGACCACCGGCAGCCTGCTGATCGAGGTAGGCAGTCATGGGAATACCCTGGCGCAGGTGAAGCGTGCAGGCTCGGTGCTGGGTGCATCCATCGCCCGGGCACTGCTGAATCTGAAGGAGGAAACGTAATATGAAACGGCGTACAAAAAGAACCGCCTGCCTGGCTCTGGTGTATTACATGCTGATGAACGGGCTGGCGGCAGGGATGCTGCAAGTTTATGTACGATCCTATAATCAAACCAACCGGGAGCCGATCCCGGCGGTGCAGATCACCCGGCAGCCCAGTGCATACCGGGTACAGGTGGCGCAGGCACAGCTGGAACTGATCGTACCGGAACAGGGGGCACATCAGCGGGAAGTGCTGCTGCCGCCGGCAGTGCGGTATGCTGTCCGGGGGTATGACTGGCTGGAGCAGGCAATGCTCAGGCTAGCTGATGGAAAAACAGTCGGTTTGCATAGTCATTCAATTCTCCCCGGTAGATGAGCAGAGCGCCGGGAATGTGCCGCAGATCCTCCGGCGTGCACAGCACTGCCGGTTTGGGCAGGACAATGCCACTTTGTTCGATTATATGGGCGACAAACTGGGAACAGACGTATTTATACCGTCGGTGCAGCCCGATCTGAAACAGCACCGTGCCCATTCCCAGCAGGTTATAGGAATACATGTCTCGATGCAGCTTGAAATGCTCCAGTTCATGCTCAAAGATCAATCGCTGATGTCGGGTCACCGGGATGGCATACAGCTCACAGGGAATGTCAGAGAATTTGCCCAGAGTGCCCCGTCCTACGATCTCCTGGTTGAAGGTGGCGGGCAGGGGCATGGAAGGGGAGTTGCGGCAAAAGCTGTACATTTCATGCAGATTGCTGTCCGCAGAGATGGAAGCGTGGTTGTAGGGTTTTCTGGTGAAAAAACGGATGATTTTAGCAATGTTGGTACCCGTTTGGCTGACCAGCACATAGATATAGTCCTCCACACGCACACCTCCTTACATGAGCATTGTGAAAACGCACAAAAACGGTGGAAAACTCATCGGTAATTTTCGTGCAAAGAAACTATTTTCTATAATTATAGCATATTCTCTTGAAAAATTCAAGATAGTTTGGTATAATTATAAAAGTGAGGAACGAGAGTCCTCACCCCCTATAGTTTATGCGTTTGTAGCTCAGCTGGATAGAGCACTGGCCTCCGACGCCAGGTGTCGCAGGTTCGAATCCTGTCAAGCGCACCAAGGCATCCACGCAATCACGTGGGTGCTTTTTCTTTTAAAAGTAATTGGGGAAGCTGTGTTTGCTGGCTGAAGTATTCCGGTTTCAAGCGTGTCAAGGCATGGGGCAGAAGGGGGTGCATACCTGGGGCACCATGCAGAACCAATGCAGCGTCGCCTTCTACATCATTGACATTACCGTCTGTGGGTTATTACAGACGGCTTTTTTATGCTTGCCTGCCTGAAATGCCGCTCTTCACCTGTCATATCACATCGGCGTAGAACTCGGTTTCATGTGATGAAACCGTGCGGTGTCCCGGTATTTTTCAGCAATCATTTTCACAGAGTGGATCTCGGTTCCACTTGGTGGATTTATACTGCCCGTCCTTCATCTGGACAAAGCCATCAAAGCAGTTGGTAGAAACAATATAGAGGTTGACGTTGTTTCTCAACTATTGATAGCACTGGGCGGTATCCTCCACCGTGCTGCATCCGGCAAAGGCATTTTCAATGAGATTTCCCAGCAGACTGCACAGATCCGGCTCTGCAACATGGATCCATTCCGGGATATCCGTGTGCCAGTCCAGCCGGATCCCATTGCTTGCAGCCAGCTGTACATAGTAATTCAAAAGCGTGTTGACCGCATGATTTTTGCAGAACTGCCGGATCTCCGTTTCCGGCAGGGTGCTGGCATACTTTGTGAGATACTGCTGCAGGGCGGTTAAATTTCCTGCATCCGCAAGCTGCTTCAGGGTAAACACAGACTGCTTGAAGTCATGCCGTTCCTTGGCTGTATCTTCGATGTATTTTTTCTGCATCCGATACTGATTCTCCGCCATTTCAAAGAACTGGATTCGTTCCTGGATGGCGGCTGTGCGTAAGATCCCCATTGCCGTATGGTAAAAGGAAACGTACATCGCAATCAGAAACAGCAGCAGCGTAATATATATGGGGAAGCATCTGCCCACATACAGAGTGGCATAGTGCCGGGGGATGATGGCGAGATTCAGCAGTAGAAAGGCGGCGGACACAGCGATCATAGAGCCCCATGCGCCGGAAACCAGCAGCCGGTCGATCAGGATGCTGCCCCACTTGCGC
>NZ_FR894900.1:75617-86513 GCF_000434255.1 Ruminococcus sp. CAG:379
TACCGCCGCTATGCCGGTGGCTGCAAACTGAAACAGAGCTGCCTGCCAGCTGAACTGACCGGAGGTGCTCCCCGGATGGAGCCATGCATCATAGGCGTAGGAAAAATTGGAGACGAATGCGGACACCACACAGCTGAACAGGAATGTGCAGATGCAGCGGCTCCAGTCGGTTTTTTATGTCAGGCGATAGCCCACGCTGAACAGCAGCAGAGAGGGCAGCAGGATTATGTTGCAGTCCAGTCCCAGGGCAGCTGCACACCAGGCAGCAGCCGGAATATAGACCAGCAGCGTACCTGCCGCAAGCAATGCGGATTTTTTCGGCGAAAAACGCAGCTGTCGATGCATGGGCAGGTAGCACAGCATGGCAGAAGGGATCAGCACCAGAAACTGTACTGCCTGTTGCAGCCAATTCAGAATTGTCAAGAGGATCGCCTGCCTTTCTGTCCACTGCGGATTGCGGAAAAGCTGTAATGCAGCCAGGCTTCTTCAATGTTTGCCCTGTCCCTGACCTTAACCGGAAGAGTCTCACCGCTGCTCATGCGGCAGCCGTATTCCCCGAAAGCGGTGATGTGATCCATATTGACCAGCATGCCCTTGTTGATCAGCAGAAACCGCTTGTCCCGGGCAAGGGGATCGGCAAAGTCTGAAAATTTCATGCGTGTGCTGTATTTGTTCCCGCTGCTGTCCGTGATGCGCACATAATGGTCGTCTGCAACGGCGGAAACAAACTGCTCATACAACAGGCGGACAGTCTGCCTGTTGCTGGTGAATGTGAGGTATCTCGCCTTGGGAGGCATGACCCGGAGCACATCCTCCATGACCTTGCGGATTCGGTCTGGCTCAAATGGCTTTTGTATGTATTCAAAGGTGTGACAGGCAAATGCCTCCGGCATATGCTCCATGCTGGTGGTCAGAAAAATCAGAATACAGCGACTGTCCTGATGACGCAGAGCGGCGGCTGTTTCTGTTCCGGACATGCCCTGCATGTAGATATCCATGAACACCACATCAAAGCCACCCGGTTCAAAGTGTTTCAGGAAGTCTTCGCCGCTGGAAAAGCAATGGATCTCAAACTCCACTGCCAGCTCCGCACCCAGGCAGTTCAGAGCATGCTCCATGTTGGCGGATTCCTCCGGCATATCATCTACAATTCCAATGCGCACCTTTCACACCTCGCTCGTGTCTGTACACAGTATCCGGCTGTTCACAGCCACCCACTCTATTATACAATATCCGCAAGGCTTTTTCCACTCCTTCCGTTGACGTTTACGACAGAAAATTGACGTTCACGACAGTTTGATTGCAATGCTCCGCTGGATGTGGTATAATAAGGGCAACACAGTACCCTGCAGGCTCTGTGGGGATTTGTCTGAAATATACAGAAAGGAATGAAAGCGATGAAAAAAACACTGAAGAAACTGACGGCTCTGTTTGCCGCATTGCTGATGTGCGGATCACCCCTCCTGGAGTTCCCGGACGGCAGCTTCCGCCTGGATCTTTCAGCATGGGCGGCAGAGGAAACGGAGCATACGGAGCACAGCTATGACAACGGCTTCTGTACCTCCTGTCAGGCACTCCAGCCAGCCGAGCAGAATGCAGAGGCGACCTATGAGATCGGCAACGCAGGACAGCTGTTCTGGTTTGCGGCTCTGGTCAACGGTACCCTTACAGACGGAACAGAACAGAATACAGCAGCAAACGCCGAATTGACGGCGGATATTACGGTAAACAAATATGTAGTGAACGAGGACGGCTCGCTCAATGAATATGATGCGGATAGCTTTCGCCCATGGACACCCATTGGAGATCATTCCGTTCGGGGGAGCGAATTTAAGGGTGCGCTTGACGGAAAGGGTCATACCGTCAGCGGTCTTTATATTCAGGATACAAAGAAGATTGGCGTGGGGCTTGTGGGTGCAGCCAACGCCTCTGCAAGCATTTCCAACATCAGTGTTGTGGACTCCTATTTTTCCGGATCTAATTATGTAGGCGGCATCTGTGGAACTTTAAGGAACGGCAGCAGCATTGTAAACTGCTCTTTTGCCGGTTCCGTTACTGCTGCGGATAACGATGCCGGCGGTATCTGCGGCATGGCTGAAAGTACAAGCATCGAGCGTTGCTATGCGAACAGTACCGTGACCAGTTCTTTGTCGTGTTTGGGCGGCATTTGCGGCAGCGTAGACTCGGCATCGATCGACCACTGTTATTTCAACAAGGAGCGGTTCAGCGGAGAGGTCGTGAGCCGTACCGTTTCTTCTACCATTACAAATTCCTCGGGGGAGAGCGCCGCAGAGATGGCAAGCGGTAGGATTGCATATCTGCTCCAGGAGGGACAGTCGGAGCCGTTCTGGGGACAGAAGCTCGGCGAGGACAGTGATCCGATGCTGGGCGGCGCAAAGGTCTATCAGGTAGACGTATACAGCACCTGTGACAAGGCAGGCGAGCCTGGAGTCGGATACAGCAATACGGATCAGCCCCTGTACAGCCAGCATGTGGACTACGAGGCGCATAATGGCTTCTGCGTCTGCGGTGCAACTCCCCAGGCTGCTGCACAGAATGCAGAGGGGTACTACGAGATCTCCAACCCGGGGCAGCTGTACTGGTTTGCAGGGCTTGTGAACGGCACGCTTACAGGCGTGTCCCGGAACACCTCTGCCAATGCAGTGCTGACGGCGGATATCACGATCAATGAAAACGTGCTGCTGGAGGACGGTACCCTGAATGCGGAGAAGACAGCTGCGTTCCGCCCCTGGTCACCCCTGGGTGACGATTACATGAATCCCTATGCAGGTAATTTCAATGGCGGCAATCATACGATCAGCGGCCTGTATCTGGATATGGAACAGGGCAACGGCGGTTTTATCGGCATTCTGGAAAGCGGGAGAACTGTTTCCGATCTTACCATTGCGGATTCCTATTTCAAGGCGCCGACATCAGTGGGCGGTATCTGCAGTGTGGCCAACGGCAATATCCAGAACTGCCACAATGGGGCAACCCTGTCCGGTACGGCTTCCGGCGGCGGTATCTGCGGACAGAGCGGCACGGGAACGGTCATTTCCGGCTGTACCAATACCGGCAGGATCTTTGCTACATATTTCGGCGGCGGCATCTGCGGCTATTCCGGGAAGACTGCAACCATCAAAAATTGCTTCAATTCCGGTTCCGTCAGCGCAGGAGGCTGTGCCGGCGGCATCTGCGGATCCGGGTATGATACGTATTACATTCAGAATTGTGCCAACATCGGCACTGTGACCAACGACCAGGATTGTGCCAGCATCTGCGGTCAGCCCAGCACCAGCAGCAGCACCGGGCAGGGAGCGGTCATCACTGATTGCTATTACCTGGAGACGGCAGCGCCGGATGCCAATGCGGAGTCGCTGAACGGGGAGGCGTTTTCCTCCGGCAAGGCGGCATACCTGCTGCAAGGCTCCCAGCCGGAGCAGGCTTGGGGACAGAAGCTGGGGACGGATGCATACCCCATCCCCGGCAGTCCGGATATTGTGTATAAAAACGGTATCTTTGAAAGCTGTGAGCTGGAGCCGGTTGTGGTTTACGGCAATACCAGACAGAGCGTGTATAACGGACACGGTGGTTATGCATCCCACAACGGCTTCTGCGCTTGCGGAGAAACCATACAGCCTGCACTGCAAAATGAAGCAGGCGCATACGAGATCGGCAACACCGGACAGCTGCTCTGGTTTGCAAAGCTTGTAAACGGAGCCCTTGCGGATGTGGAGCAGAATCTGTCCGCCAATGCAGTGCTGACAGCGGATATTGTGCTCAACGAAAACCTGCTGAATGACCAGGGAGAACTGAACGAGGGAACATTCCGCCCCTGGACGCCCATGGGTACGGAGGATACGCCATACACCGGCAGCTTTGACGGACAGGGGCATGCCATCAAGGGAATATATCTGAATGAAAGCGGCACGGACAACGCAGGCTTGTTCCGTGCATCAAACGGCACGATCGCCAATCTGCGCCTGGTGGACTGCTATGTCATCGGACAGCGTAAAGTGGGTGCTGTCTGCGGCTTAAACAACGGAACCATTTGCAATTGCGCTGTTTCCGGTATGGTAACAGGCACTATAAATGTAGGGGGTATTTGCGGCTACATGGAGAAAAATGGGGTGGTGGAAAACTGCCTGAGTGATGCTCGTGTAACCGCCACCAATTATGTAGCCGGTGGAATCTGCGGCAGCAGCGGCGGAATCATCAGATACTGCCTGGTTTTGGGGTCCGTCAGCGGCAACACCATACAAGGCGGCATCTGCGGTGATTATTTAGGAATGTATGCAATCATACAGAACAGCTATTTTAACAGTGATGTATTTGACGGTAAGGTAATACAATATAGCGACAATTGCGAAATCATGGATTCTTCGGGCAAGACTGCCGCAGAGCTGGCAAGCGGTGAAGTTGCTTGTCAGCTGGGAGAAGCCTGGGGACAGAACATTGACAACGGAGAAACGGTTCAGGACATACCTGTGCTTGGAGGCGCAAGGGTTTACCTGAGACGGATTTACACCACCTGTAGCAGGTCGGATACCCCTGTCACTGTTTACAGCAATACCAACGGGGATCAGGCTCCGGCTCATGGTCTGAACAACGGCTTCTGTGAAACCTGCGGTTACATGGAGCCGGCTGTGCAGAATGCGGAAGGTACTTATGAGATTAGCAACGCCGGGCAGCTGTACTGGTTCGCAGGACTTGTGAACGGCACGCTGGAAGGCGTGGAGCAAAAACGATCTGCCAATGCTGTGCTGACAGCGGATATTGTACTGAACAAACATGTGCTGAACGATGCCGGCGAACTGAACCAGGGTACGTTCCGCCCCTGGACGCCCATGGGGATCAGCGATATGTCTTATTTTGGCATCTTTGACGGACAAGGGCATGCCATTCTGGGAATGTACCTGAATGAAAGCGGCACCGACTATGTAGGCTTGTTCCGTTCTGCATCCGGTACGATCACCAATTTATGCCTGGATGATTTCTATGTAAACGGGCAATCTAAAGTTGGCGGGATCTGCGGTAGAAACAGCGGAACCATCAAAGAGTGTTATACTTACGGTCTGGCAGTGGGGGAGTCTTATTTAGGCGGCATCTGTGGATGGAATTGTAATAGTGGCGTAGTGGAGCACTGCATCAATGATGCCTGGGTGACCGGAACAGAGAGCACCATCGAGATTGGCGGTATCTGCGGCGTAAACGACGCTTATCTGCAGGGATGCGCCAATACAGCCTCCCTGCAAGGGGACTATAATCTGGGCGGTGTGTGCGGCAGCAATAATCAGTCGATTATGAACTGCTACAACACGGGAGAACTGGAAGGTCTGATCGGTGTAGGCGGCGTTTGCGGATTGAATACGGGCTCTCTTGTGTGCTGCTACAGCTTCTGCAACGTAACGGGCAACGAAAATGTCGGCGGTATTGCGGGTTGGCAGAGCACAAAAGGAACTCTGGAAGTCTGCTATTTCAACAGCGATCTGTTCAGCGGTTCGGTATGCGGCGGCGAGGACGGTAAAATGGAGAAGTCCTCCCCCATGACTGCTGCTGCCTTTGCCTCCGGTGAGGTTGCATACCTTTTTCAATCCAGACTATTGGATTCTCCCTGGGGACAGCTGCTTGGTATGGATCCCATGCCGACGCTCTACAACCCGAATATTGTGTACAAAAATCAAGCATACGATAGCTGTGAGCTGGAAGCGGGTACGGTTTACGGCAATGCCCCGGCAGAGCCGGTTTACAACGGACACGGAGGCTATGAGTCCCGCAATGGGTTCTGTGCCTGCGGCAAGACGGTGCAGCCTGCTGTTCTGAACGACAACATGAAGTATGAGATCAGCAATGCTGGTCAGCTGTACTGGTTTGCCGGGCTTGTGAACGGTACGCTGGAGAATGTGGATCAGAACCGGTATGCCAATGCTGTGCTGACGGCGAATATCACAGTGAACCAATTTGTGCTGAGCGGTGGGGCGCTATCGGGAGAAGATCATCGTAAGTGGACGCCCATTGGAACACCCGGAGCAGCCTATGCAGGCACCTTTGACGGAAACGGTTACAGCATCAGCGGACTGTACGTGAACGATGCTGACCTGGATCATGTGGGACTCTTTGGAATGTCCGAGGGTAAGATCTGCAATGTCCGCATCATGGATTCCTATCTGCTGGGCAGGATTGCCGTAGGGGCTGTGTGCGGCTATAATGATGGTACCATCCAGCAATGCGCTGTGGAAGGCGTTGTAAAAGGCAGTACCAGTGTAGGCGGTATCTGCGGCGTCAATGATTCGGCTATCCTCGGCCACATTCAGAATTGCCAGAATGCTGCCAGTGTATCGGCAGATGCCAATGCCGGCGGCATTTGCGGCAGAAATGACGGAACCATTCAGAGATGCTGCAGCGTTGGGCAGGTGACCAGCAACCTATACGCAGGTGGTATCAGCGGCATCAATGACACTGAGGGAAGCATCGAAATCTGCTTCTACAACAGCGACGTGTTCAGCGGCGATGGGATCGGAACCGAGACTGGAAAATCAAAGGACGTTCTGGGAAAGAACGCTGCGGAACTCTATTCCGGCGAGGTAGCATACTTCCTGCAATCGGGACAGTCGGGTGAGATCTGGGGGCAGGATCTGGACAACGGAAAGATCCATCAGAGTGAACCTTCTCTGGACGGCGAAAAAGTATATCAGTACTTAACCTATGAAGGCTGCAACAACCAGGCGCCCTATACCGTTTCCTACAGCAACACGGCGCTGCAGGATACCTTCCGGGGGCATGTGTACGAAAACGGCAAGTGCAAGTACTGCGATTTCTTTGAAAATCAGGTTGGCGCACACCTGGCTGGTTATTCTCTGAGCCTGGGCGGCAATATCGGCGTTCGCTTCTACATGGAGCTGGATCCTCGCACTGTAGCACGCTTCGACAGCTATATGCTGTTTACTTTGCCCGATGGTCAGACTAAGAAGATCTATGTATCGGATGCCATAAGGGAGACCCGCAACAACCAGACCTATTATATCTTCAACTGTGAGGTCGCTCCGAAGGAAATGACTGCCCCGATTACAGCACAGATGTATGCCGACTCGCTGTGCAGTGAACTTTACACCTTTACGGTGGCGGACTATGCAGACTATATTTTCGACCACGAGAATCAGTATTCTGCGGAAACGGTGGCACTGACCCAGGAGATCCTGCGGTATGGTGCATACGCCAAGGCATACTTTGACGGGGATACTTTGGGCGCTGCTGAGGAAATGCGCGGCATCACTGCGGATACTCTGGCGGATGCAAATCCCACCGTATCCGGCACATTGCCGGAGGGCATTACCTACTACGGCTCTAGCTTGCTGCTGGAATCCGATATGATCCTGCGGCATTACTTCAAGGTGAAAACCGGTGTAGACGTGAGCCAATACGGCTTTAGCGGCAACAAGGGGGAGTATTACTATATGGATCAGCAGATCACCCCCGGCAGAACCGCTGCTGACTGTGTGATCGGCGATTACACCCTGCACTACGACACCATGTGCTATGTGCATGCAGTGCTGGCAAGTCCGGATGCGCCGGAGAATCTGCAGCAGCTTGCTGCGGCTCTGTATCTGTACAACCAGGCGGCGGCAGCATATCTGAAAAACGTAATTGGATAAACTAACAGCCTCATCGGGGAACCGATGGGGCTGTTTTTGCTTTCGGTGGTTGCAAGCAATGGATATTTGTGATAGAATATGATACAAAGCATCTGAATAAACGGACGAAAAGAGGTGGCATGCTTGAAACGATACAGGGTTGCTTTGTGTGGACTGATCCTGCTGATGGTGCTGGTAATGCTGAACGGATGTCATGCAGAATATGAATGTACCATTCAGTTCCAGGAGGGAACAGAGGCGGAGGGAATGCTGGAGCTGCTGATTCCACTGGCGGAGGAGGATCCGGAGTATCGTGAATACAAGGAGATTGAGGGTGTAAGGAAATCCGCACCCCCGGTGGCACTGCAGGATGGGAGCACATATCGGAGCATTCAATGGTATTCCCATCTGTCAGATATACGCACGAATCCGGGAAAGACTACGCTGTGCTTCAATGCAGCCGATGAGTTTCTCAATTTGTGTGAAACTCGTCAGAGCTTCCGGATCGCCTTGGTGGATTCCCAGGGGAATCTGCTTCAGCTTTCGGAAGAATACCCCTTTCAGTCCGGAAAGCAGAGCTATCTGGTGCCGCCCATCCTATACAATCCGGAAACCAATACGGTGCTGCCCCAGTACCGGTATCGGCAGACCTTTTCGCAAGTGATCCGGGATCTGATTTTGTATTGGATGATGATGATCGTGCCTTGGTCAGCCATTGCAGATCTGATTACAATACTGGTACGAAGATGGACTGGCAGTGCGAGTGTTTCCAACCGCTATTACCAATTATGGCTTCCTGCATTATGTCTGCCAAGCCTGATCTATCTGGGTTGTACCTTATACGAGGCATTCCAGAGCACACTGACAAGTCGGGAGGCATGGAAGCGGTTTTGTGAGCTTATGCATTTTTTCCACAAAGGAACTATGCTGGTTTGCCGTCCCCTATCTGATCCTGTTGCTTTTGGGTTGCTGGAATGTGGTGAATCGGATTCGCCACCGGGCACGAAAAAAACTGGACCCGCCGCAATAATTGGATTTGAGGCAACACCTTCTGCCCGGCAGGAGGGGCTTTGCGTGTGGGGACAACTATTGCCTTAGGATTCCATCTTGCATGCGTTTGACTCGGTGGCAGCGTAGCTCATATCCAGGAGCATTTTGATGGTTTCGTCCGATGCGCTGTCGTCCAGCGCCACTGTGATCCAGTGGGCTTTGTTCATGTGATATGCAGGAAAGCAGCCCGGCCGCTCCCGAAGGGAAGGAATCAGCAGGGGATCGCATTTCAGATTGACCACATCCAGCATATCCGAACCGGACAGCCCGAGTTTATCTCTGGATATGTTCATAATCAGTGCAAACCATTTGCGGTTGCCCCTGTGGCGAAACACCTTGTGCCGGGGATGACTTGCCCAGGGACAGTCCGACTCCGACGGGTACCAGGCAAGGATGAATTGTTCAAATTCTGTTCGATTCACTGTGGTCGCCTCCTGATTGGAATAAGGCAGCACCGCACAAAGAATATGCAGTAGATGTTGGGCGGATTTTTCGTCATCAGATGCTGTGCAAAGCCGCCAGGCTAGCTCTGTGCAATGTTGCTGTAAGTATGTCCTTATTGTACCACAAACAAGGCATCACAGCAAGGCTTCTCACCTTGACAAAATCCTATGGGTTCGGTATACTATATCATAGAAACCTATACAGAAAGGAAACGCCATGTATTGCAAGGAATGGATTGACAAGCTGGAGGTACAGCCCCTGGAGCGGGCAGAATACATCCGGCTGCTGTCTGACTATACAGAGGAAGATCGGTTGTACGCCCAGGAAAAGGCACGGAAGATCGGAGATCGATACTTCGGAAAGCAGATCTTCGTCCGGGGACTGATCGAATTTACAAGCTACTGCAAAAATGACTGCTATTACTGCGGTCTGCGTCGGAGCAATCCCAAGGCGAAGCGCTACCGACTGACAGAGGAGGAAATCCTGGATTGCTGCCGGGAGGGGTATGCCCTCGGCTTCCGCACCTTTGTACTGCAAGGGGGAGAGGACGCTTATTTCACCAGGGAGCGGATGGTACACATAATCCGGCAGATCAAAGGTGCCTATCCGGACTGCGCTCTGACCCTGTCCATCGGGGAGCGGTGTCAGGCGGATTATGCAGCATTCCGACAGGCCGGGGCTGACCGGTATCTGCTGCGGCATGAAACGGCGGATCCGGCACATTACCGTGTTCTGCATCCAGAGCCCCTTTCCCTGGAGCATCGGATCAAATGCCTGGAAACGCTCAAGGAACTGGGTTTCCAGACCGGCTGCGGCTTTATGGTGGGATCCCCCGGGCAGACTCTGGAAACCCTGGCAGAGGACTTGCTGTTTATCCGGCGGTTGCAACCGCAAATGGTAGGTATCGGCCCCTTCATTCCCCATGGGGACACCCCCTTTCATAACCAGCCCCAGGGGACTCTGGAATTGACGCTGTTTCTGCTGAGCCTGATCCGGATCCAGCAGAAACAGGTGCTGCTGCCTGCCACCACGGCGCTGGGTACGATTGATCCCCGAGGGCGGGAGCTTGGGATTCTGGCTGGTGCCAATGTGGTGATGCCAAACCTTTCTCCGGTGGCAGTGCGGAAAAAATATTCTTTGTACGACAACAAGATCTGTACCGGGGAGGAAAGCGCCCAGTGCCGTTCCTGTCTGCAAAAGCGGATGGAGTCCATCGGCTACACTTTGGTGACTGACCGGGGGGATTATCCTGCGTAGCTGCTCCATTCTCAATTAAATGGACAAAAAAGTTCAATGAATCGCCGGATTGCTTCCTTGCGTTTTGAACAAAGCACGGATTTCGGAGGCGGACTGTGCAAAGCGCACCGCAGGTTTTGCGCAGTGTTGCCCTACAGCTTATAAGCGGAGGAATATATGCTCGATAAAGCTCAGGAAGACATGATCCAATCAATTTGCTTTGGATTGAAAAAAATAAAAAACAAAAGTAAAGTCCTTATAATTCTCCAGTTAATTACTGACGTTTATTTGTTTTCAAGCTTGCTTATGGAACTAATATCGTCGTTCTATGCATTGCCTTTCATAACGCTGATTGTTATTATAGTGAAAGCGGTACTTACGAGCATGAAACGAGATACTGTATCATGTGCTATATGCTCAGCACTCAATTTATCAGCCTTTGCAATGGCATTTGCTTTTAAAATAATAGATTATAATACTGCCGCTGCATTTATAATCGCCTTCATTATTTATGGTCTGCGCATAAAGCAATGTG
>NZ_FR894901.1:0-2717 GCF_000434255.1 Ruminococcus sp. CAG:379
ACGGGCACATCATAGTTTTTGCCCACTGCCGCCATCTGTTCCTGCATGGAATAGCCGCCCTTTGACCGATTGATGATGATAATCACCGCCGGTTCATTCTCCTGGGACAGGCAGCGCCGCACCAGACCCTCAAAGCTCTTTTTATAGCTTTGATCCGGGTGGTCATTGACGGAAAATTCAATGAATATCACATCCGGTTGATCGTTGAGAATATCGTTCTGTGCCCGGAGCAATCCCACCAGAGAGGAGGTGCCGGACATGCCTGCATTGTTGAAGGAAACATTGCTGCCGGTGCCGAAGGTGTCTGCAAAATACCGGTAGGAACGGGCTACGTAGCAGGTATCCGTTCTGCCTCCTTCGGTGATGGAGCCGCCGATATAAGCCAGCTTCACCCGTTCCCCGCTTTGCGCCCTGGCAATCTTCTCCCGGATCCGGCTGGTGTTACCCATCTGATAGATGGAATCCCCATAGAATTTCAACATCTCCGGCGAAGCGGTTTCCTGGTAATCGTCCCACTCGTTGTCCGGGATCTCCGGCTCCGGGAAAGCCTGGATGGTGCCCAGCAGGTATTTTTGCAGCAGCACCAGATCGCTCATCTCAAAGCTCCCGTTCTGATCCACATCCGCCGCCTTGCCGGCACAGGTTTCCGTAAATCCGCCGGCTGTCATGCCCCGCCGGGCAAGGAGCATATCCACTCCGTCAATGGTACTGTCCCCGTTGATATCCCCCCGGATCACGGCTCTTGCTGCGCCTGCGCCAGGAATCACCGTGCCTTCCGGAGCGGCTGCTGGGAATCCCCGTGCCTTCCGGAGCGGCTGCTGCCTCGTCCACATAAAAGCTGTTCAGGCTGTCGGCAGTTTCAATGTACAGCTGCATAGCAGTTGCCCCCGCTGGCAGCTGAAAGCTGGTATTGGAAAGCTGGATCCAGTCTCCCTTGGACACCACCGCCTCTGCGATGGAGACATATGCTGTTTCCCCTTCCGCATTCTGATACTGAATCTTCATATAAAAGGTATCCGTCTTGCCGCCGCCGGTATACTTCACATTGGCAGAAAAGCTGTAGGTGCTTCCGGCCGTGAAGGCATCTCCCAGGGGCAGGGTTGCCCCGTTCCATGCGGCGGTTCTGCCGGACACATACAACGCACCGCTGCCTGCATAGGCACCTTTTGCCGCATGCTCCACTTTGGCTGCACCTCTGCCGCTCCAGTTGTCCGTGCCGGATTCAAAGGTGCTGTGAAAGAAATAGCTGTCTGGATCTGCTGCAAATGCCATTTGCCCCGGCATGCTTCCGATGGTACTCAGAAGCATGGCTGCGGCGCATACAGAACCGATCTTTTTGTGTGACATACAATTCTCCCCTCGTATTTGTCTCTGATCATTCAGCATAAAAGGAATGCACATATTTATTCAAAATTTGTACACTATTCTTTCATTTTACCCTGTTCCATTGATTCCGTCAAGGAAGAATCGTGCTGAATTTATATAAAAAACGTGCTAATGGCATCCTGCATAAAAAAGCGGTCATCCTCTTGGGATCACCGCTTCTCACTTAGGGCAATACTGTACAGCATTGCCTTACTGATTCTTTTCGTAATATGCCCGCAGCTGGGCCAATGTAGCATCCGGCTGCTGGGAAAGGAGGGCAACCACGCTTTCCATATATCCCTTGAGGGACTCCAGGAAATGCTCCGTATAGATCAGACCGTTGCCGACCATCGCCAGTGCCAGCTGATCCGCACCCTCGAACACCAACAGGAAGAACTGCTCCACCGAGCGCTTGGTGGGAATCGGCACCTTTTCCAGCTGCTTTTCCGAGGTTTCCGCTCCTGCTACAAAATTCTGATAGGTCAAGCAGAACTGGGTCCGGTCATAATAATGCCCCGCCGCCAGATTCGCCATATTCTTGGAGAAGGTATCCTTGGATGCCTCCAGCAGATCTGCCAGCTTATCTTCCTCCCGAATGCGCATACGATGCTGCAGCGAGTGGGCAATGTAGCCCATGGTGCGGAAATACCGCTTGCTGGTACGGTTTGCACTGGTGACGCCGATGATGGTATCCGGATTGTCCAGCAGATACGCCACGCCCAGATGATATGCCAGCAGGATCACGTTGAACATGCTGGTATGATACCGCTGGGCAAGCTGCTCCACACCGCTCCGGTCAATCTGATACATATGATCGTAGCCGGACGCAGGCGCTCCCACTGCCGCCTTCGTAATATCCAACATCTGATACCCTTCCACTTCCTGCTTCCAGTATGCCAGCTGCTTTTTGCCCTTATCGGACTGAAAGAACGCCGTCTCATCCCGCAGGAAATGCAGGTATGTATCTGTTTCCGGCTTTGGCGCATCCGGATGCTCATAATACCGGAACACCTGATCCATGATCAGACCGGTGGTACTGCCGTCCCCGATCCAATGATGGGCAAGCCACACAAACAGGTAGTCATTCTCCGCCAGCTGCACCAGGAAGATCCGGAAGCTGGGCTGGTTAAACCAGTCAATCACGGTATTTACCTGTTTGGAGGCAATGGCAACCGCTGATTGCAGCCGTTCCTGCTCCGTGTCCCCCTGTGCCTCATATACCTGCAACTGGAACTGGTAATGGGTCAGCACACGCTGTGTATAGGTATCCCCCTTCTGCACCAGGATCAGCCGCAGGGCATCGTTCTCATCCACCACCCGCTGAATACTCTGCTCCAGCCGCTGCCGGTCAA
>NZ_FR894901.1:2741-4085 GCF_000434255.1 Ruminococcus sp. CAG:379
GGAAAACCGCATCCGCAGGCCGTTTCCCACATTGCCCACGCCGCTGTCCTGACCGTACTTGTTTCTGCCGTTCAGATCCATCTGAACCATGGCAAGCTGCCGCAGTCCCAGGGGGAACTCCCACTGTCCGTTTTCATCCACGTAATACTTCTGCTGTCCTTCCATTATATCATCCTTTCATAGTCAGGCTGCCGCCCGAATCCAATGCGTCCGGTGGGATGCAGACACCGGAAAGAAATGCTGTTCCCACTGCATCCAGAATGTACCGTCTGTAATTTCTTCCTGCCCGGACAGTGGGAATCCAGGCACAACGGAGATTCCCAAGGTTTTTCATCGCCATGCTCAGCAGCACCGGCGATACCCCCAGGTCGATGACTCTGCCCAGTGTTTCCTTCTGCACCATATCCAGCGCCTGCTGAAACTGCACTGGTCGGCACATATGTGCCCCCCAGTATGCAGGCTCCGCCGGTGTGCAGCTTCCATCCGGACAGACCGTTGAAAGCATCCGCCGAAGGGGCTTGTGAAATGGAACCTGTGCCGCCAGCGCAGCAAGCCGGGCTGCTCCCTGCTCCAGTCCGCTGTAATGTCCCCCGTGATCGGGATTGATGATGCTCAGTCGGATCCCTGCCTCCTTGCACAGCTGGTTCAGCTGATGCAGCTGACTGCCGGGGCAGCAGACCGTGACCACCTCCGGCGCATTGTATCCGGCAATCTCCAGGGGGATCCCCCCATTCTGTCCCAGCTGCAGGATCCGGTCAGGGGTGGTTTCCGCCGCTGCCAGTGCATGGGGCACCATCTCCTGCATCAGTGCGTCCCGCTTTGCCAGCAGGAAAAAACCATCCGCCGGAGACAGATATCCGGCACAGACTGCGGCTGCATACTCTCCCATGCTGTGACCGATTACTGCATCCGGCGGACAGCCCAGTCTTGTCCAGAAGCCTGCAATCGCCAGCTCGGATGCATACACACGCAGCTGATTCACAAGAGGGTTCTCCTGCGTTTCGTCCAGCAGTTCCACCGGCGTATACGGTTTTGCCAAAGCGGCAAGCTCTCCCAGAGTCTGTTCAAAATAGGGACTGACCTGCCTCAGGGTGGCAAGCATATTTTTCTGATGGATTCCGTTTCCGGGAAACAGAAACAGGGTCTTGCCCGGCTTCCCCACCCGGCACACAGGCAGCCGGGCAGTCGGATCCGTCTGACGGCACCAGTCCTCCTGCCCCCGATATACCAAATAGGTACGGCAGGGGGCCTGGAGATCAACAGTAAGCCGATCCCCATCCTGATAACCGGCGGCGGCAATCTGCTGTCGCAGATGCGCCTCGTCTGATCCGCTGAACAGTGCCA
>NZ_FR894901.1:4091-8085 GCF_000434255.1 Ruminococcus sp. CAG:379
ATCCGCTGAACAGTGCCAGCCGGTACCGCTCAGTTTCCATCGTTCACAGCCCGGAGAATATCCCCCACCCTGTCGCTGAGGGTCAGCTTAAGTTCATGCCCGGCAGCACTCTCCAGGTCAAAGGTCAGCATCATCACATCAAAGGAGTCCATCCCCAGGGTACCGATCACCGTATCCGGATCCAGTTCTCCCTCCAGCTGCACCTTGTTTTTTTGTAACAGTTCCTTCAGTTCATCCAGTGTCATAGGTTCCTCCTGTTTCTCAGGTACTGATGGCAGACATCAGATCCCTGACTGTAGTCATATTTCTGGCATCCTCCAGGCAGATATGCTTGGCAAAGGTCATTTCCACAGCGTAAAGCAGCTGCAGGAAGTCAAAGGAATTCATTCCGAGATCCGCCCCGAAGGATGCGTCCGGCGTGACCTCAGCATCCTCGTACCAGGACATGGAGCGCAGCAGCTCCGTCAGTTTTTCATCCAATACAATGCACCTCAGTTTCGTTTGATTTTATTGGTGGGCGTTTTCGGAAAGGGGGTATCCCGGAACAGCACCCGGTCGATCCGCTTATACATGGGCAGCGTGCCGTTGACCCTGTCCACCCCTGCCCGGATGGTCTCCTGCATGCCCGATTCCCCGTAAACCTCCGCCAGGATCAGTCCCGCCTGTTCATATACCAGTACCTCTGTCACTCCTGGCAGAACGGAAAGAGCAAGCTCCAGTTCCTCCGGAGAAACGTTCTCGCCGGAGGAGCGAATGATCAGATTCTTGATTCGCCCGGTAATGAACAGGCATCGGTTCTCATCCAGATATCCCTTATCTCCGGTTTTCAGCCATCCTGCCGCATCAAAGGCAGCCGCTGTTTCTTCTTCTCGGTTATAATATCCCAGCATCATGTTCCTGCCCTTGACCCGGATCTCTCCAATGCCCTCTGCATCCGGGGCAGCAATCCGCACCTGGTTGCAGTCAATGACGGGGCCGATACTCCCGAACACATTGCAGGCTATGATGTTCAGGGAGATGACCGGTGCGCACTCGGTCATGCCATAGCCGCACAGGACGGTAACACCCAGCTTCCAGAAAAACTCCGTGATCTCCCTGCTCAGAGCTGCGCCGCCGGATATCACATACCGCAGCTGCTCTCCCAGCATGGCACGGAATTTTGCAAAATAGATCCGCCGTTCCTCCACAGACTGCTCCAGGATTTCCTCCCCTTCTACAGCCTGCCGGTACGCCGGGTTCGGATCGTTCCGGATCTGCCGGCGGATCTGCCGATAGAAAAATTCCAGAACTGCCGGCACTGCCTGTATGTGTACCGGAGAAAACAGCTGCATATCCCGTGACAGTAGCATGCTGTCCCCGTTGATATAGATCTCCGCACCGCACAGCAAGGGGCCCAGCACAGAGGTGGTCCAGCCGAACATATGATGCAAAGGCAGACAAAGCAGGGAGGTGGGCGCCGGATACACTGCACGGGTGAAGGACACTGCGTCTGCCATCAGCGCCGACTGGGTCAGCATTACCCCTTTGGGCACCCCGTTGGAGCCGGAGGTATATACAATGCAATCCGGGGTTTCCGCTGCCGGGGATGCATCCGGTTCGGGAACATCGGCTTCTGTCCGGGGAGTTTGCAGAATCCGGCGGATCTCCTCCGCAGACAGTCTTGCCTCCGGCGCAAATGTCCCGTACAGCTTGTACAGCGCATCCGAAGCACCTTCCAGCAGGATCAGCATATCCGGCTGACAGTTTTGCAGAATCTGCTGCAGCTCCGCCTCACCAATATCCTTGTTGACTGGCACTGCTGTGTTGCCGCTGCATACCACAGCGAAAAAGGTCACGATGAACGGCAGGGAATTTTGCCCTGCAAACAGGATCTTTCTGCCGCTCTGCCCGGATAGCGTATCCGACAGGGCATATACCATGTCTGCAAAAGCTGCATAGCTGCATCGGCGCATCTGGGGCGCATCATAGCAAAAAGCAGGCTGCGCCCCATACTGCCGGGTAATGAAGCGGAGCATAGACGCAAAGCCCTCCAGCTCCGGAATGGGTGTATGCTGGGTTTCTGTAATCATGCAGGTTCCTCCCGTCTGAATTTCAAAGCCGCATTGTGCCCGCCGAATCCAAAGGATGCAGAAATGGCAGTGCGGATGGATACCTCACGGCTTTCCTCCGGCAGGCACAGACCGGGCAGGGGCGTACCTAGCAGATTGCCGTGTATCACCTGGTTGTGCAGGGAATATGCACAAACCGCCGCCTCAATGGCACCGGACGCCCCGATGGTATGCCCCAGTATCCCCTTCACAGAGGTAACGGGTATGGATGCCGCTCTCTCGCCGAATGTCTCCGTCAACGCCAGCTGCTCCGTCCGGTCGTTCACCGGCGTTCCGGTGCCGTGGGCATTGTAATAGTCAATCTGCTCCCCCACCGTCAGCTGCTCCAGCATCCGGATGATCTGTGTGGGGACAGGCGGCATCTGTACAATGTGATATGCATCACAGGTGGCTGCATACCCGGTAATCTCCGCATAGATCCTGGCACCCCGCTTCCGGGCGGATGCATATTCCTCCAGGATCAGGGCGCAGGCAGCACCCTCCGAAAAGAGAAAACCGCTGCGTTCCTGAGAAAAGGCACGGGGAATCCCGTCCTCTGCCTTTGTCAAAGCCCCCAGCACGTCAAAGGAACGGAGCATCATGCCCTCGTCGCATGCCAGATCGTCCGCACCGCCGCAGATTGCCATGCTGCCCCTGCCGGAACGGATGTGCAGATATGCCTCCCCAATGGCGCTGGTACCAGAGGCGCAGGCGGTGGATACCACCTGGCTGACCCCGTGAATGCCCAGCAGGATGGAAATCCACGCAGGCACCGAATTGGTCATGATCATGGGGTTTGTGCAGGGATGCATGGGTTTATGCTCCGTAACGGAACGATAGCCCTTCACCACCTCCTGGGAATGGGGCGCACCCACCCCGAAAAAGACTGCTGTGTCCGGATCCGGCTGCTCCAGTCCTGCATCCTTCAGTGCCAACAAGGCTGCCGCAGCCCCTGTGCAGGCATTCCGGGATGTCATAGCGGACATGCGAAGAAAGTCCCTGCCAAAGGGCTTGTAGTCCACCTCCGGAAAGGGCACATACCACCCGGTGGAAAGAGGGGCGCCCGTATACTCTGGTGGAATCCGCCGGATCACCGCCTCCTTTTTCAGCAGATGCTCAAAAAATGCCTTGCCGGTACCCATTGCTGTTATTGGTGCCAGCCCTGTGATTGCCACTCGGTTCATAAACAGTTCCTTTCCTCCAGCCAGCTGTCCGGCAGGATGCGCACTGCAAATTTTCCCATCAGATTTGTCCCCTGCTCCATGTCCTTGTGGGCATTCGGCAGCTGATCCCAGGGATATACCCGGCATACGGATGAAGCAAAGTCATACGTCTGCCGCAGACGAAGATATTCCTTCAGATTTTCCGGAGAGCCCGCATGACTCCCCTGAATCCGCTTCTGATAGATCCACAGGTGTCGAAGATCCACCGTTGCCAGATACCCGGTGGTGGCACCGCACAGCACCACCATGCCTCCCGGGGCGCAGACAAACAAAGATGTAGCAAGGGTGTCTCCCCCCGGATGCTCCAGCACTATGGCAGGGTTGATCCTGCCTCCGGCGATCTCATAGATCTCATTGCGAAACCGGGCTGCCTGCATGCTCCATCGGCGCATACCTGCTTCATCCAGCCCGGCGATGCTGCCCCAGTGGGTAAACCGGGTTCGGTCAATGTATCCGGCAGCTCCCATGGATTTGCAGTATGCACCACGCTCTGTGCCGGACACCACCGCAATGGGGATACCCCCGTAGGCTCTGGTCTGCTGAATGGCACTGGTGCCAAGTCCCCCTGCACCGCCCCAGATCAGCACCACATCCCCTTTCCGGATCCGATTTCCGTCCCAGTGACAGAGCATCCGGTTGACAGTAGTGCCGGTGGCGCAGCATACCGCCGCCTCATCCCAGTCC
>NZ_FR894901.1:8117-12497 GCF_000434255.1 Ruminococcus sp. CAG:379
CAGTTCAGACGGCTTTAGCACGCACTGATAGTCGCTGACCTTGGAAAACTGCGCAAAAGCACCCCAATTCCCCTCGTACCCCCACATATGATAGGTCGGACTGTACTCCGGCAAACCGCCGGAACGGATCCAGGGACAGTCCGGATCGTACTTGGAAGCGGACAGGATTACCGGATCTCCCACCCGGACATTGGACACGGCTTCCCCTGTAGCATACACGATGCCGGACGCTTCCGAGCCGCAGATGTGGAAGGACTGTCTGTCATCTCCGTAAGTGCCGTTGGCGTCCAGCACATTCTTCGGCGCACCCCTGGCTGCCCAGATGCCGTTGTAGTTGATGCCCACGGACACATTGGCAACCAGCACCTCATGGGGCTTCAAAGCGGGCAGTTCTACGATCTCATCCCGGAATGCGGTCAGGGGATCCCCCAGCCGATCCTGCCGGATGGTCCAGGCATGCATGCGCCTTGGAATGCATCCCAGGGGCGGCAGCGTGCCCGATTCATAGATCTGATCCGTATAGGTTGTATTCATGTTCATGTTCATCCTCATTTCCTTCTGCCCGGAGCCGATCCTCCAGTTCCCGGCAGGATATCCTGTCCAAGGGGGCATTTGCATGCACGCCAAACCGGGAAATACAATAGCCCGGAACAGTAATCGTGCTGCCGGCAGGACAGCCGTCCGTAAGAGCCGAATCCTCCGCCAAAAGCTCTGAGCCCTGTACGAACACCGTAAAGGTGGACAGGGGTCTGGACAAGCCGATCCCCAGCCATTTCACATAAGCCTCCTTTCCCGTCCAAAGGGTAAAGAATGCCTGCCGTCTTGCCGATCCCTCCGGAATGCGCAGCAGTGCTTCGTACTCCGCCGGGCTGTAATACCGCTGTGCCAGCTCCATATACTCCGGCACATCCCGGATCTGTTCCACATCACAGCCGCAGGGAGCAGAATCCCCCATACACAGCACGTAGTCTCCGGCATGGGAGATGCTCATGCAGAGCCGTTTCCCCCGGCACAGGGCATAGGGCGGCTGCCATTGAGGGGTATGCAGCTGTACCTGCCGGAGGGAGCAATCCGCCAACCGGGCTGCCAGATACATAGCTCCCAGTCCGGCGGCATAGCACCGAAGCCGATCCGCTGTCTGCACATACCGGCGCAGACGTTCCAACCGATCAGCAGGCAGCAGCTTCAGCAGTGCCGGATCCGGCGTTGCAGCATGCCCCTCCAGGGAAATCAGCAAACTGCCGCCCAAGGTGCTATTCATTGTTCCGTTTCAGGCTTTCTGTCATTTCAATACGCTCCACCTTTCTGCCTGCCAGTACCAAAGACAGCAGGTAGGACGCCAGCACGATCAGCAGAGTGACCACATAGCTGACTGGCTTCACATACAGGGATATCAGCATGCCGGTTGTTTCCGCAGAGGATGCGCACACCGAGCCACCCACCGCCAGTGCCAGTGGGATGCCTACCACAAAACCGATGCAAAGCAGCAGATGGTTCCCGGTCAGCACCAGATTGCGGATCTCCCGCTTCCGGTAGCCCAGAATTTTCAGCATGGAGATATTCACGGTGTTTTCCTCTACGATCATGCCGGAAATCAGATACATGGACAGCACCCCAAGCATAAAGCCGACAAACAGCACGATATAGCACATCTTATAGTACACCTGTACAGCGGATTTCACGCTTTCCCGGTAATCCTCTCTGGAAGTCTCATACAGAACCATATCTGCGTCCAGCTCCAGCTTTTCGTTGCTGACGATGGTATTCCGGTCCGCTGCATCATAGCCCATGATTTCAGCTGCATTGGCAGTACTGGTATACACTGCCGAATTGATGTTATCGTCCAGGATCCCGGCAATCTGAATGGTATGCTCCTCTGTGGTAATCAGATCCCGGAAGGTAAAGTTGTCCCCGGGCTGCACCCCATAGGATTCCGCCGCCGCATTGGTCATGTAATAGGAACCATACGCCATAGGCTCTCCCTTGAGGGTCTGCATCTTGAAATAGGCTGTATCCTCCTGATAGCCCCACAGGCTGAACAGCAGAGTGCTGTCATCCCGTTCATAGCGGCTGACCAGGGCTGCCTCCGCTCCCTCCGGCAGCTGGAACTCCGTGGTATTCAGCAGATAGGAGTAGTTGTAGGGAATCTGATCCACCGAGCTGTCCACAATGTTGTCCGCCGAATCCTTCGTGATCCAGCCCATGAGGATGCACAGGGTGCTGACTGCCACACCGATGATGATCACAGCCGAGCGTGCCTTATGCCCCAGCACGGAGCGGATCCGGTACTTCCGCCGGAAAGGCATGCGCTTGTCTGCCAGCACACCGCTGGATGCCTTGCCTGCATCCGTCTGCCGCAGCATCTGCACCGGATCCTTCCGCAGCATACGCCGCACGGTCAGATCCCCTGCGCATACATACAGCAGAGGCGGCAGCACCAAAGCGAGCACAGCCAGCAACGGCTTGACGGTTACAGTATGGGGCAATGCCTCGAAGAAGTTGAAATACATCTGGGAGAAGGGGAAGGTGGCAGCATAGCCGCAAATCAGTCCCAGCACGCTGCCGATCACCCCGGGCACCAGACTGTACAGGGCATAATGCCGCCGGATCTCTCTGGGTCGGTAGCCCAGCGCAATCAGAGTACCGACCTGCTTTTGCTCCGCCTTTAGTTTTCTGCTCAGCATCAGAACAATCAGCAGCAGCACGATGCCGTACAGCACCGGCGCAATGATCACCGCCACGGACATAACCAGCTCCGACTGGTTCAAAGCAGACTGAATCCGCATGTTGCTTGCCGCTGCCGTATAGCTCAGAATCCGGAACTCCTCATTGACCTCCTTACGGAACTCCAGGGAATTGTCCCGGTCAAAGCGAACCGCATAATAAGAATGGATATCCGGCATGGCTTCTACCGCCGCAGAAGTTCCAACTGCCAACCCGAAGCTGTTGTAATCCGGGAAGGTATCCGTCAGCGCCCGGAGCATGCAGAGATAATCCGTCCGCACCATGAACCCGGACACGGTAAACTGCTTGCCGCCGATCTGCACGCTGTCGCCGATGTGAAGTCCCTGTGCATCCGCAAAGCGCTCGGAAAGCATCACCTCTCCGTCACCGGCAGGGGCATTTCCGGCAGTCACCTGACAGGTGTTCACGGCAGTATTCTCTGCCGCCAGCCGCAGCACATAATCGTCGGCTTCTTCATCATAATAGGTCATGGATTCCAGCTTTACGTTATACTGCTCCTCCAACTGTCCGATCTGATCCTCCGGAATGGGGAACATGGTCATAAACTGGGCATCCTCCGTATTACAGTCCCGGATCCCCTGCCGGTACACCTGCCCCATGAGGCTTGCAGTGGAAATCGCCGCAATAATCAGCGTACCGATCAGCACCGTCAGCAGGATTACCACCAGGTGAAAGGAGCGATTGGTACGCATGCTTCTGAAATACCGCTTGTTTATCTTTCTCATAAGTCAATGTCCTCAGCCTTGCGTCTATTGGGATTCAGCTGGTTGCTGACCACCTTGCCGTCCCGGATCCGGACGATCCGGTCAGCCACATCCCGGATGGCTTCATTGTGGGTGATGATCACCGTAGTAGTCTTGTAAGTCCGGTTGATGTGATCCACCAGGCTGATAACGCTGCGGGAGGACTTGGAATCCAGAGCGCCGGTCAGCTCATCGCACAGCAGCAGCTTGGGATTCTTGATGACCGAACGGGCAATGGCAACCCGCTGTTGCTGCCCGCCGGAAAGCTCCTTGGGGAAACGGCTCCGGTACTTGGCAATGTCCAGATCCTGCAACAGGGCGTCCAGATCCATGGGGTTGGAAGCAATGTCAGACGCCACCTGAATATTTTCCTCCACAGTCAGATCCGGAATCAGATTGAAAAACTGGAACACAAAGCCCACCTGAGAACGGCGGTACTCCGTCAATTCGTTTTTTCCCAGCTTCATCAGATCCTTGCCGCCTACCAGCAGGGCGCCCTCATCCAGTCTGTCCAAGCCTCCCAGCATATTCAGCAGGGTGGATTTCCCCGAACCGGATGGGCCCAGGATCACGCAAAGCTCCCCTTCCTGAATACCAAGATCCACATGATCCATGGCGTAAACCGTATTCTCCGCATTGTCCCCGTATTTTTTGACGGCATTTTTGAATTCAATCAACATGTCCTTCTGCGTTCCTTTCTGCCTGTTCGGCAAATGCATCAATTTCCGCAAGCAGCTCCTGCCTGTGATCTTCCAAGTAAAAATGATTTCCGCTGAACACCCGTGTTCCATGCACCCGTGCAAAGGTTTTGCTCCACAGCGGCACTACCGCCGAATCCACCACAATGTCCTGACTTCCATACAGATTCAGTCCCAGCACCAGCCGCTGCTCC
>NZ_FR894901.1:12506-22440 GCF_000434255.1 Ruminococcus sp. CAG:379
CAGCCGCTGCTCCGGCGGCGGCACCGTGGGTCGATAGGTTTCCAACACCTGCATATCTGTCTGGATGGTTTGCTTGAAAAAGCGGTATGCCTCCGGATTTTCTGAAATAAAATCCGGGATTCCGCCCAGCCGTTCCAGATATGCGTCCACATCCGCCGGATACTCCCAATGCTTTCCCTGGTAGTAGCAAAGGGGATTCTGACCAGACACGATCACCCCGACAGGCGGACGATGCAGACGGTTTTGCAGTACAAAGCCGCATTCACACGCCACCAGTGCACCCATGCTGTGCCCGAACAGAAGACAGGGTTCATCAGAAGCATGCTGCTGCACATAGTGTACCGCATCCTCCACATAGTCTCCGAAGTCGGCGCTGCCCGGCGGACGGCGATGATAATCAAACAGCAGCACCCGGTTCACATGGGACAGCTTTGCTTCCTTCAGAAAGCTATAGTACAGTGAAAAGCCCCCCGCATGGGGAAAACAAATCAACTGCAACCAAACCACCTCTTTTGACACTTATTCCATACAGTTATCCATCGCTAACTCCATGATATGTTCATCTGGTTAGCATATGCTAATATCAAATATAGCATGATCAGCCGGATTTGTCAACGGCGAAACGGCAATTTAGTTGAATCAAAATAGTTTTCCATAGACCGTATGCATAGATTTATGACACCTTCAACAAAATTGACCAGTTTTTCCGTCCACCTATTGACACTTTTTCTTCCACATGCTATAATTCAATGGTTAGAATATGCTAACTGCAAGCATGCAACGCATATGAATCTGCATACACCGCCGGAGCAACCCAGGCATCCGGCTGGCATTTTACCCATGTGTTAGCCTTTGCTAACCAGAAAGGATGGTTTCATGCGAATCAAAGTAGATCTGAACCAGACCACCTACCCCCGATGCATTCTGGAGATGAAACGGCGCTTCGGCGACCGCATCGCCCTTCGGGACAAGGACGGAGACATGACCTATCGGGCGCTTTGCACCAGTTCTGAGCAGCTTGGCGCATACCTGCTGTCCCAGGGGATCCGACCCGGCGAGAAGGTGGTGCTGCATCTGGGCAACACCCGGCTGTTTATCCAGTGTCTGTTTGCATTGGAACTGATCGGTGCCCTGCCGGTCATCGTGTTTTCCGCATGCCGGGAACATGAGGTGTTCTCCATTGCCGACACCACAGAAGCAGCCGCCTATATTTCCTTCCGGAGCTTCAAGGGCTTTGACTGTACCGAAACCGCCATCCGGATTGCCGACCGGATCGACAGCATCCGGACGCTGTTTTTCGATGACCAGCTGGAGGCACTGGATCTGTCCGGATACGCCCTTGCACCGGAGCAGATCGCAGACCCCTCCCCGGAGGATCCGGCATATATCGTCCTGTCCGGAGGCTCTACCGGCATTCCCAAGCTGATCCCCAAAAAGCAGGCTGCCACCCTCTGGTCGGCGGAAAAGTGTGCAGAAGCCTGCGGACTGGATGAAACCACACGCTACCTGACCGCCATGCCCTGCGCCCACTATTTCCACATTTGCGGTCCCGGCTTTATGGGGGCATTTTTACAGGGTGCAACGGACATTTTGTGCTATTCTTCCCTGCCCAGCGACATTGTCTCCCTGATCCGGCAGGAGAAAATCACGGAAACGGCACTGGTGCCCTCCGTAGCCTCCGAGTGCATTGCCTATGCCAAAAAGCATGGGAATCCCAAGCAAATGTTTGAAAGCCTGCGGCTGGTACAGCTGGGAGGCGCCATGTGTACGGCGGACGTGATCCATGCAGTTGCGGAGGAAATGGGCTGTGTACCCCAGCAGATCTACGGCATGGGAGAGGGTCTTGTGTATGCCACCTACCCCCAGGACAGTCTGGACTTTATTCTCAAGTACCAGGGCATCAACACCAGCGCATACGACAGCGTCAAGGTAGTGGATGAGGCAGGAAACCCGGTACCGGATGGTGAATTCGGGGAGCTGATCGCCAAGGGACCCAACATTGCAACCGTATACTACAAAAACGACGAAGCAAACCGGGTCAAGTTCACCGCCGATGGTTACTACCGAACCGGCGACAGAGTCCGCCTGGTGGAGGGTAAGTATTTGCAGGTAGTGGGGCGCATTGATGATATGATCAATCGGGCAGGCGAGAAAATTTTCCCCGCCGAGCTGGAAATGCATCTGCGCCAATGCAGCGGTGTCCGGGAGGCTGCTGTGTTCGGTATCCCGGATCCTGCACTAGGCAGCCGGATTGCCGCCTTTGTGATCTGTGACGGGGATACCTCCGGTGCCGCCATCCGCAGGGAACTGATCGCTGCCGGACTTGCCTCGTTCAAGATTCCGGATGACATCTTCTTCAAGGATGCATTCCCCCTGACCTCTGTGAAAAAGATCGATAAGCATGCCCTCAAGCAGGAAGCGGAGGAACGGATCCGGCATGCAGAACAGGAAACCCTGCAAAGCTTTGACCACATTGGGGATCCCACAGAGCGTTCCGTGTATACTGCCTGGGCAAGGGCGCTGAATACCGGAGAACTGACCGGAGACAGCTGCTTTATTGAACTGGGCGGAAACTCCATCACCGCAGCAGCTATGCTCCGGGAACTGGAACAAGCCCACGGCATCTCATTGGAGCTGGAGGATTTCTACTGTGCCGACACCCTGGATGCCTTCTGCGGACTGGTAAAGGAGCGGATTGCCCATGAATAGCAAGTGGTTTGCATACGGCATGACCCATGAACAGGCAGATCTGAATCTGCTGCTGTTCCCCTTTGCGGGAGGCTGCCCCTCAGTCTTTGTACAGTGGAAGCGTCTGCTGAGTGCAAAAGTGAATGTTTACCCCGTGCTGTATCCCTTCCGGGAGGCACGGCGCAGTGAACAGCTGCCGGACACGGTGCAGCAGCTTGCCCAGTCCCTTGCCGCAGAAAATGAAGCTGTATTCTCCGGCAAATACGCCATCTTTGCACACTGTGCCGGTGCATCCGTTGCCTATGAGACCATTCTGGCAGCAAAGCAGCTGTATGGCACGGAGCCGGAGTGGCTGATCGTCTCCGGCGCAGAGCCACCGGAATACTCTCTGGAAAGCCTGCGATATCTGGCGGACGCATCCCCTGCGGAATTTCTGAACTATCTGATCTCCGGGGGCTTTGCAGAAGAAAGCGTCCGGGACAATCCGGCATTTCTCAGCTACTATCTGCCCATCATCAGTGCCGATTTCCGGATGCTGTTTTCCTACCGGATGACTGCCGCACCGCCTCTGCACTGCCCGATTTTCCGGTTCCGCGGGGATACGGACAAGGTCATTGATCCTGCCCGGCTGGCCGCATGGCAGCACTACACAGAGGGCACCTGCACAGAGCAAGTATTCTCCGGCGGACATTATTACTTTACCGCAGATCCGGCACCGGTATGCAGCAGCATCAACCGGATCCTGGAGCAGGGAGGCAATGCCAATGGCTGAACGAAAATGCGCCTTAGTGACCGGATCGGTCACCGGCATGGGCAGAGCCATGATCCTGCAGCTTGCCAGGGACGGCTTTGATACCGTCATCAACTATCACCGGCAGGAACGGGCAGAAGAAGCCCGGCAGCTGATCCGTGAAGTACAGGCAATGGGGACAGGGGCAATTGCCGTGCAGGCGGATGTATCCCAAAGCACCGACTGTGACCGGCTGGTGCAGGAGGCAACGGACGCCTTCGGCAGGATCGATGTGCTGGTCAACAATGCAGGCATCACCAATCTGACCCCCATGCAGCAGATGACCGATGCGGATTTTCACCGGGTCATGACAACCAATGCCTACGGCACGTTTTATATGATGCGCAGTGCGGTGCCCATCATGAAGCGGCAGCGCTCCGGCAGTATCATCAACATTTCCTCCGTAGGAGGACTTTACGGTGCGCCCTGGTCCATTGGCTATGCAGCCTCCAAGGGTGCGGTGATCTCCATGACCAAAACCGCCGCAAAGGAGCTTGCCATCAGCAAGATCCGGGTGAATGCGGTTGCGCCGGGAGGCTGTAAGACCGGCATCATAGAAATGGGCGAAAAGCAGCTTCAGGCACAGCTGAAATATGTAACCATGGGGCGGCTGGGTCTGCCGGAGGAAATGGCAGGCGCCGTATCCTTCCTTGCGTCAGAGGATGCCTCCTATATTACCGGACACGTGCTGGAAGTCAGCGGCGGCGTTATGATGTAGGAGGAATTTCATGTACGAACAAACCATTGCAGTGGTGGGAATGGGGCTGCGCTACCCCTCCGCCGAAACCAAGGAAGCCCTGTGCAGTATGCTGGAGCAGGGCATCAGCGCACCGGTTGGGGATCATCAGGCACGGGGAGATCTGCTGGGCATTCCGGACTATCACCGGTTTCTGCAGTCCATCCGATGCATCGATCACCTGGACTGGTTTGACAACAGCTATTTTGGATTGGTCAAACCGGAGGTCATGGAAATGCCCCCGGAGCTGCGGCTCACCATGCTCTGTGCTGCACAGACCGTTATGGACGGGGGTTACAGCACGGAAAAACTGTCCCGGCGCCGCTGCGGCGCTGTGGTCAGTCACACCACCGGCTCCTACCGGCATCTGCTGCCACGCACGACCTTCCTTTCGTTTTTCAACAACATGCCCGGCATGACCTGCGGCTATCTTGCCCATTATTTCCGGCTCAACGGCCCGGTGTATCACCTGGATTCCACCTGCTCCTCCTCCCTGACCGCAGTGGCAGCGGCATGCAATCATCTGCTGCTGGGGCAGGCGGATCTGATGCTGGCAGGCGGTGTGCAGATCTGTCTGCCCATCAACCAGCAGGAGGCACGGGATATGCAGTCCAACGTGCTGAGTCTGGGGGCGGAGCAGCGCTGTATCCCCTTTGACATTCATGCTGCCGGATTCTACAGCGGTGAGGGAGCAGGCTTTGTACTTCTGGAACGATATGAGGACGCAGTCAAACGTGGGGATCACATTTACGGGATCATCCGGGGCTACGGCATGCAAAGCAATGCAGACCTGTCCCCCACCATTTATGCGCCCAACGCCCAGGCACAACTGACAGCCCTCCGGCAGGCGTGGGATATGGCAGGCATCACCCGGGAGGATCTGACAGAGTTTGAAGCCCACGGTGCTGCCACCAAACAAGGGGATGCAGCAGAGGTGCAGAGCATGACACAGGCGCTCACCGGACGGGAAAAACCGGAACCGGTGTATCTGACCGCTGTCAAATCCAATCTGGGGCACACGGGCTGCGCTGCCGGCATCACCAGCCTGCTGAAGATGCTCTGCGCCTTTCAGCAGCATGCAGTGTACCCCATTGCAGGCTTTACCGAGCCTGCGCCGGAGTTGAAGCTGTCAGAAGCTCATCTGGAACCGGTGCGCCGCACCATACAGATGGATCCGGCAAAGCGGCGCATTGCAGACATCGGCAGCTATGGGCTCAACGAGCTGAATGTGCATCTGGTACTGGAAAATTACATCCCGGAGCAGGACGCTCCCGTTCCGGAGGAAAGCCGCACCTGTTTTCTCAAATGCAGTGGCTGCACGGAGGATGCACTCCGCCTATGCCTGGAGCAGATCCGGCAGGCGGTACAGGAAACCAACCAGTTCGGAGATCTGATCTACACCCTCAACTGCGGCAGAGAGGATCTTGCATACCGATGCTTCCTCCGGTTCCGGGATCGGCAGACGCTTCTGGAGCAATTGCAGGATCCGGATGCAGTCAGAGTCGTGAAATGCCGACCCATGCATGGCGCAGCAAAGGCGTTTTCGGATCCGGCACAACTGGAACAGGCTTATCTGACCGGGGATGCAATCGACTGGTGCAGCTGGTATCAGAATGCCGGGTACCGGAGCATCCCCACTGTCATCTACCCCTTTGCACACAAATCTATCTGGCCGAAAGTGCCGGAACAATCTTAATAAAGGAGAATGCATATGAATCAGGAACAGCTGACAAAGGAAATCAAGGAGATCTGGATGGAGATCCTGGAAAGTGAAGAAGAACTGGGTACGGAGGAGTCCTTTTTTGAAGTAGGCGGCAACTCCATGCTGGCAACTATGATGGTAGAAAACATCAACGACAGATACGGCTGCGGACTGGAGCTGAATGATATTTACGAGTACAATACCATTGCGCAGCTGGCGGAATTTGTGGCAAGCCATACACAAGGAGCAGCAGAATGACAAGCAGCCGGGGCAAGTGGTTTCCCACCGTACTGGAGCATCCGGACAGCAGCTGCCGGATCTTCTGCTTTCCCCACGCCGGCGCAGGGCCAACCGTCTATCTGGAATGGCTTCGATACATACCGGAAGGAACGGACTTTTTCCCTGTGACATATCCCATGCGGGAGCAGCGCCGCCGGGAGTCCATGCCGGACAGCTTGCAGCTTCTGGGACAGCAGATTGCAGCGGAAAATGCGGCTCTGTTCCAGGAAAAGCCCTGCATTCTGCTGGGGCATTGCGCCGGAGCAGCCATTGCCTATGAAACAGCCGCCGCACTGGAGACACAAGGCATCATCCCAAACCTGCTGACGGTATCCGCCGCCAATGCCCCCTGTGTACCCCTGACCCTGTCCGTAGACCCGCAGATGGAACTTCCCCAGGCGACGCAGGTGTTCAAACAGTTCGGCTTCATTGCGGAGCCATTTGCCAGCAATGAAGCCTATGTCCGCTGCTTTGTGCCGGTGCTGCTGCAGGATTTCATTCTGTTTCAGAACTATTGTGGCGGGATGGGACAAAAGCTGCACTGTCCCATCCTGGAAATACACGGCGAGGAAGATCCCATGATCCAGCCGGAACGGCTGAAGGAATGGGAACTGTACACGGATCAGCTGACCCATATGACTGTTCCGGGGGCGCATTTTTACTTCAGCCCGGAAACGCTGCCCAGGCTGATGCAAGCCATGCTGGAGAAAGGACAAAATCAATGAATACACAGCTGCAACAGGAAATCCGACAGCTTTGGTGCGAAAACTTAGGCTGCCCAACCGCCGAGGAGGCGGACAACTATTTTGTATGCGGCGGAACCTCCATCAGTGCCATCCGGCTTTTATCCGCTATCCGGGATCAGCTAGGTGTGACTCTGGACTATACGGAGCTGTTTGAATACCAGACCCTGGAGGCGCTGTCCCGGCGAATCACTGCCGCATTGACTGCAAAGGAGGAAGCTGTATGATCCTGTTTTGTATCCCTGCCGGGGGAACCAATCCCTTTGCTCCCTGGAGCAGACGACTCCGGGCGGATATCCGGCTTCATATACTGGATTTGCCCGGACGGGGCAGAAAGATCCGGCAGCAGCCCTTGACGGAGCTGGACGCTATCCTGCCCACGCTGGCTGAGGAGATCCGGCAGACCTGCGGCGAAGGAGAGCCCTATATGCTGTTCGGCTATTGCTCCGGCGGCATCGTTGCCTATGAGCTTTGCCGATATATGCAGCAGACCGGCGCTCCCCTGCCCGGTCAGGTATTCCTGTTCGGCATCGGCGCACCGGATCGTCTGCAATCCCATGGAGAGGGAGCGGCGGATACGCCGGAATTCCGGCAAATGCTGGAACAGTTCTTCACACCGGAAAGCATGGGCAGTGAGACAGCTGCTGCACAGGCGGCGGATGCCTACCTATCAGCGTACCGTCAAAGCCCGGAGGTATCCTTTTCCCAGGTATTCCCGGAGTTGTCCGAGGAGACGGAATTTGAAAAGGCACAGCTTTTATTCCTGCTGGGCGGCGCTTTGCAGCAGATTGCCCAGGACAACACCATGCTGGAGCAGTATCGGCTCCGGCAGCAGGAACCCGTAGTACTTCCCACAACCGGCATCCTTGGGTTCGGTACGGAGGACACCTTTGTTCCAAAGGAAGATGTGCTGGCATGGAGCCGCTTTTTTGCTGCATCCCAGACCCTGGAGGTGCCGGGGAATCATTATGCGATTCTGCGGCAGCCGGAGCCGTTCCTTGCCCGGATCAATCAGTAACACAGAACAGGAGGTTTTAGCTTGTCACAGCTTACACAGCAAATCCATGAACTTTTTGCGCAGGTGCTGCATCTGACGGATGCGTTCGATGATGACACCCCCTTCATTGAGCTTGGGGGGCAGTCCATTCTGATGGGAGAACTGAAAAGCCGGATGGAACAGATGTTTCAGGTGGACATTCCCTTTGACGTGATGTTTGCCCAGGGCACTGTTTCCGGGCTGGCACAGCAGGTGGAGAAAAGCCGGAACAATGTCATCACCGGCAGTCGGGATGCAGACTTTTCCGTAGATCCGGCACGCCGGTTCCAGCCCTGCCCCATGACGGATCTGCAAACTGCCTACTACATCGGCAGGCAGGCGGACACGGAGCTGGGTGGCAGTCCCACCCGGGGCTATTCGGAGATCATCTGTACCGAGTACGATCAAGAACGGATGACACAGGCCATCCGGAAGCTGTTCCAAAAGCACGATGTGCTGCGCTGCTGTTTCCAGCCGGACGGCACACAGCAGACTGTGCCGGAGTACGATCCCCCGGCGCCAGAACTGGAGGACATTTCCCACATGCCCCCGGCGGAACAGGAAGCCCATCTGCTCCAAAAGCGGGAGCGGATCTTCAATACGCTGTTTGATGTGCATCAGCTGCCCCTGGTCAGCTTTTCGGCAACCAGATGCTCCGGAAAAACCGTGATCCACTTCAACCACGATGGCATGATCATCGATGGCTGGAGCCACGAAAAGCTGATCGATGAGCTGGATCAGTTCTACTCGGATCCGGAGCGTCCTGTCACCCCGCCCGGCATTTGCTTTCCGGATTATGTCCGGTACCTGGAGCAGCTGCCCGGCACGGAGCAATTCCAGGCGGACAAAGCCTACTGGATGGAACAGGCGCACAGCATGTACCCCCGTCCTTCCCTGCCCCTGCTCCGGGAACCAAGTCAGATCAAACAGGTGCACACCCGGCAGGTGATCCGATATATCAGTCAGCCGGTGTGGGACAGCGTCACAGGCTTTGCCGCCCGGCATGGACTGACCCCCTTTGCAGTGCTGTTCACCGGCTTTGGCAAGTCAATCCTCAAATACTGTAAGGATGACCGGTGTCTGATCAACATACCGGTGGCGGTGCGCCCCCAGATCCACCCGGAAATCGGCGAACTGATCGGAGAATGCTCCAACTTCTTTTTGTTCGGGTTTGACGCAATGCCGGACAGCAGCTTTGTGGAATGCGCTGCCCGGAACCAGCAGAAGATCGCACAGATCATGCAGCACAACGCCTTTTTCGGTACGGACTATATCCGGGCGCTGCAAAAAACAGAGGGTGCCAGTGTGGCAGCCCCCATCGTATTCACCAGCCTGATCGATGTGCCCCGCCGCCGGGAGATCAACCTGAAAAAAACCTACACCAAGACCCATACCAGCCAGGTGTGGATCGATGCCATTGCCATGCGAAACAAAGAAGGCATCATGCTGACCATGGACTGTGCAGCGGATCTGTTTGAAGAATCCCTGACCGACAGCATCGGGGATACCTTTGCAGAAACCCTGGAAACCATCCATCGGGATCCGGAACGTCTGACGGCGCACGCGTTCATCGGTCTGACCCACAAGGAACAGGCAGCCATCCGGGACTGCACCCATGCAGATCCCCAGGGTAACATGCCCCTGCTGTCAGAGCTGCTGCTGGAGGCATACCGCCGTTACCCGGAGCATGCTGCCTGCATCGCCGGCGGAAACACCCGAACCTATGCAGAGGCATTCTCCACTGCCGACAGCATCGCAAAACAACTTCTGCCCCTGCTTTCCGGCAGCAATTCATGCCAGACGGCAGTATTCCTGGAAAAAGGCGCACAACAGCTGTACGCCGCCCTTGCCTGCACCATGTGCAACTGCGCCTACTTCCCGCTGGATATCCAGATGCCGGAGCAGCAGCTTGCAGGGTGTCTGAAAAACGCCGGGATCCGGGTAATCCTGACCAACAGCC
>NZ_FR894901.1:22457-24012 GCF_000434255.1 Ruminococcus sp. CAG:379
ACAGCCGATGGGCAGACCAGCTGCGCCGTCTGTCGGATATCACTCTGGTGAATCTGGACAGCGTCCCCTCCTCCGATGGGAAGTCCATCGCCTTTCAGCCCTCCGCACCCGAGGATATTGCCTACATCATCAACACCTCCGGCACCACCGGCATGCCCAAAAGCATCCCCCTCCGGCAGGACGGTCTGGTAAACTGCCTGCTGGAAACCAGAGCATACTGTAATCTGACTGAAGGGGATCGGCTGCTGGCCATCACCAACTACTGTCACGATATGTCCGTCTTTGATCTGTACGGCTCTCTGATTTCCGGCGCCGCTGTAGTGTTCCCGGATGCGGAACGGGAGAAGGATCCCTGCCACTGGGCAGAACTGATTGCCGCTTACGGGATCACCTTCTGGAATTCCGTACCGGCATTTCTGGAGATCCTGCTGGCGGCGGAGATTCCCCATCCGGAAACCGCATTTGCCAGCCTACGGAACATTCTCACCGGCGGGGACTGGATCCCGGTGCCCCTTGCAAAACAGATCCGGCATAGCTTCGTAAATGCCCGGCTTACCAGCGTAGGCGGCCCCTCTGAAACCACTGTGTGGAATATCTGGCACACAGTCACGGATGCCGACCTACAAGGCAGCTTCATCCCCTACGGCAAGCCCATCCCCCACACCAACTACTTTGTATTGGATGAACGGGGCAGCCTGTGTCCGCCCTTGACAGAGGGCATCATGTTCGTAGAGGGCATGGGTGTCACGCCAGGCTATATCGGTCTGCCGGAGGAAAACCAGAAGAAATTCACCCTGTTCCAGGGGCGACGGGTCTATAACACCGGCGACCGGGGTATGTACCTGCCGGAGGGCACGGTGAAGATCCTGGGCAGAATGGATCAACAGGTGAAAATCAACGGCAAGCGCATTGAACTGGAAGGAATCCAGGAGGTACTGCAATCCCTGCCGGGGGTATGCACAGGCGCTGTCCTGGTATCCGATCATACAAAGGCGCTGACCGGCTTTTACACCGCCCGGACAGAGCTGGATCCACAGACACTGATCCAACAATTGAAGGAGCGGCTGCCCTCCTATATGATCCCGGCGCAGCTGGTGCAGATCCCATCCATGCCCATCACCCAAAACGGAAAAGTGGATATACCGGCGCTCCGGCACATGGATGTGAAACCCCTGCAAAAAGCAGAACCGGCGGCTGCACCTGACTCCGAAACGGAAGCGGCATTGCTGACGCTTTGCCGGGAGTTGTTTGAGAATCCGGATATTACGCCGGAAGATGATTTCTTTGTTATGGGCGGAAACTCCATCACTGCCATCCGGCTTTTATCCCGGATTCGTCAACAGTTCGGTGTCACGCTTACCATCTACGATATTCTGAACACACCGCAGATCAACCAGTGGGCGGCACTGATTGATCAACCTGTGTAAATATACAAACAGCGGCTCTGCATGGCGTTTATGCAGTGCCGCTGTTTTTTGCTATACCATTGGTTTCTGACGGTGGCTCGTCAGTGGACAAGAGAACCCGGGAATACAGAAACCGGCTGGACAGTCAG
>NZ_FR894902.1:0-2634 GCF_000434255.1 Ruminococcus sp. CAG:379
CACGCAGACCATAAAAGACAATCCACCAACAATGTTCACGCAAACAGACGCAAAAAAGCAGGGCTTGCGCCCTGCCTTTTATTATCCTAGCTTGTCAACCAAATGCGCCAGATACCGGGCAATCGCCGTCAGATCCGAAGAATCAATGTTCCCGTCCGGATCACAGTCCGCATTCTGCAAGCCCTGTTTTGTGATCTTGACCACCGGATCCTGGGCAATGTATCGTGCCAGCAGCACCGTGTCCGCAATGTCCACAATGCCGTCTGCGTTTACGTCACCGTACAGAATATCCGGATTCTCCGTACCGCCGGACAATCTGCCCACAACAATGCCGCAGCCTACCGTACTCATATACACCGTGCCGAAGGTGTTCATATCCCCTACCAGGAAGTTGCCGTTGCCGGTGCCCCCGTAGAGCTTCTGGGTGTTGATGCATACCCAGCTGTCGCCGCCGTCCGTGGAGCGGTAGATGCCTTCAGCGTCGGTTTCCTGGGGTTTGCCGTACATGTACAGAGTGTTGATGCCACCCTTCTTTTCCGGTGCCCCATAGCCCACGGTCTTGCAGTAGAACACATCCTTCTTGGTGACCTCTGCCTTGCCGCCGGCAGTCTTTACATCATACAGCCCGTACCAGCCTCCTGCCAGTATCAGGTGATTGTCCTCCAGGGAGGCGATCCTGCCTGCGCTGTCGCACTGGTCATACATGCAGATCTGGGTGCCGGTAAAGGTCTTGCCGTAGTCGGTGCTGATGTACAGGGTATAGTTTGCATCGCTCAGCTCCGGTTCCGTCTTGGAGTAATGCCAGGAGGAATTATAATAGGTAGCGTATGCGTATACGGTGCTGGGATCATTTGGCTCTACAAAGGTGTAGGTAGGCTTGGAGCCGTATGCGCTGCCAATGCCGGTGCATGCGTTCCAGGTCTGTCCCCAGTCGTCGGAATAGCTCAGGTCACCGCTGTCCTTCTTCCCCAGGAAGATCCGGTAGGTATCCTTGTCCAGTTGTGTGATAGCAGCCTTGCCGCCGGCGGTGTTCGCCATTTTTGTCCAGGTCTTGCCCCCGTCCGTGGAGTAGAAGCCCGGTGCAATGTCATTCTGGTTCTCTGCGATCCGCACCATCACCTTGGGATTCTGGGGGCAGTATGCGATCGCCCCGGTGGAGCCCATGTTGGGTACATATTGGGTAGCAGGCTTGTCCACGTCCGTGTGGATGAAGCCGTCATAGTCCCCGATTGCGGAATATGCCGCACCGCCGGGCACGGAGACCATATCCAGAGCAACTACTTCCTCGATGCCCTGTGCGCAGAAGCTTGCCTTGGGAGAATCCCCCCAGATGCCGTCCCACTTGAAAATGCCGTTGCCGGAGGAAACCATGATCTGGTCAAAATCCTTGGGGTTGATGATGAGTGAGCCGGACCAGTGGATGGCTTTGCCGTATACCCAGCTGCATCCGTTTGCGTCCAGGTAATCGATGACCTGTTCCTGCACCATTTCGCCGGTTTCCGCATTCCACTTGTATTCACCCATCTTGCCCGGATAATATTCAGTCCAGGTCTTGCCTCCGTCCTCGGAACGGTACAGCCAGTCGCCCCAGGCACCGTCCTCCTCGCTCCATCTGTTGGTGCTCCACACGCCGCAGGTGGTGGCGATCAGCTGGTCGTTGTTGTTGGGGTTTGCCATGCAGGCGCCGAAGCTGTTCTCCGTGGGGGAAATGTTGGTAACCTCGCCGGTGGTGGTGTTGTACTTGTAAATACCGCCGCCGGTGCCGTTGAAGGTCAGCCCTCCCACATAGCAGATCAGCAGATTGCCTGCATTGTCCTTGGTGATCCGGGAGGGGAACTTGTTCGCCGGCAGATCCTTGCTGAGGGGTTCCCACTTCTTCCCGTCCACATCTGCCACATACATATTGCATTTCAGGGTGTTGTCGGAAATGCCCACATAGACCTTGCCCTTTTCAATGGCGATGGTGGAAACGCCGTTGCAGTTTACATAGTCCGTGCCAACGGTGGTCTTGACTACGTTTTCCGTCCAGGTAGGCCACTTGATCTCGTTGGTGAACAGACCCATGCTGTTGAAGCTGTCCACTGCCTCCCAGGTGACGCCCGCATCGTGGCTGACGATCATGCCCACCGTGTCGCCGCCGCAGTAGATGGTGTTGGGATCATCCGGATCCACCGCAATGGACTCGCCGCACTGTCTGCCGTAGCCNNCGCCGCACTGTCTGCCGTAGCCGTTGCCGTGTACCTGGATCAGATTTGTTACGTCCGTAGAATCCCAGGTCTTGCCCCCGTCCTTGGAGCGGAACACTGCCGTCCGGGCGTCGCTGAAGTATGCACAGCCGCACAGGGCATAGACGATATTGTCATCGTTGGGATCCAGCGCCATAGCATCCACGCTGAGAAAGCCCCGATCTGCATCCGTAAAGAACGCCATCAGCTGTTCCCATTCCTTGGTGGTTGCATTGTACCGGTATGCGCCGCCCACGTCCGTCCGGGCGTAGATGTTGTTTTCTCCGGTAATCAGACCGGAAACGAAGCCGCCGCCGCTGATGGTGACGGTGTCCCAGTTCATCTGGGATTCGATGGATTTGGTTGCCGCAGCCCCTGCCTGGATTCCGGCAGCAGGTACGGCGGATGC
>NZ_FR894903.1:0-5452 GCF_000434255.1 Ruminococcus sp. CAG:379
CTCCCAGTCATGCCCCAGTGCAGGATGACTTTCCAGGGGAACTTTCCGTACTTCGCTGCATACCGTGCAGGTTTCTACGATATAGGCAGGCTCTGTACAGATTGGCCCCACCATACCGCTTGTTGACCACTGATGTGCACAGGTGGAATACTGCAGTTCAAACTCTGCCATCTGAAAAACGTCCCCGTCCTCGATTGCCGTGATCTCCAGTTTGAAATACCGATACTTATTAGATGTAGCCGTAAATGTGAAATCATAGGATGCATAATTTTCATTTTGGAGTACAGTGTCATTCGTGACCGCATGGATGGTTTCCCAGTTGGCACCTGACTCATAGTCATTGCAGCCATAAAGGGTCCAGCTCTCGGGATTTCTGCCGATTGCGGTTGCGTTGTCATTACCGGTGGTAATGGTGTATCCACTGACATAGATCTCCTCCGATGCCCGGAATACCGCCTCTGCACCGATAAAATACTCCACACACCACTTCGAGAAATCATCCTGCGTCTTTTTTACGTCAAGGATCTTGTCGTAGCTTTCTTCTTCACTCACGCCGGCTGTACCATATATGGGTGTGAAGGTCACGCTCTTCGCCGCCCAAACCCTGCATGCAGGCAGTCCTGCGGCAGGGAGCATGGTCCATACCATCAGCACCGACAGCAGCATCGCCAGCCATCTTTGTTTTTGCTTCATACCTCTACCTCCTGAAACTCTGTGTCTGCATAGCCGGAAACAGAACAGCAATGCCTGATTGCCTCTGCAACCACGGCTCCATTCACCGGCTCTGCGGTAAAATACCGACAGTCCACCCGGTAAGACTGGGCGCCAAAGGCCGCATCCTCTGCAAACCACACCAGTGACGCCTTGGGGCAAAGCTCGTGGGCGGCTATAGCAGCCTCCATTCCTGCAGCGCCTGGAACAGCAATGCAAATGATCTCCGGCACACTGCTGCGGAGCGCTGCAAGATATGCGTCATAGCTTTCCGGTGTCAGAAAATGCAGCAGCCTGTACTGCATGGCAGCCGTATCCCGGATCATATCGGTCAGGGCAGTACCGTCCCTGCCGTAAACTACAATGTCCACATGTCTCCCCCTTTCCTGCTGTGCAGCATAAAGCAGCACCGTGCAAAGCATGCCCAACGGTTCTGCCCAACATATTCCGCACAAGTCTCGTGCGGTGCTGCATACATTATACAATCCGGATTATGAAAACGCAAGCATTTTTACTCAATTGGTCAAAATCCTACTCAATTGGTCATATGCCATGTTCTTCATTTCTATTTTATCCAACAAAAACGGCAGCACCATGCAAAGCCGATCCGGCACATGATACTGCCTAAAATAACAGACAAAAGGAGTAAAGGCAACACCGCACAAGAATGTGCGGCAGCCCGTTTATGCATCCAGCGCAATATGCCGCATGGAGGGTTCGATGAGATTGGGCGCATGGGTCACCATAATGACAGTTTTGCCCATTTCAGAGAAAGACTTGAGAATTCCCATCACCTGCGCTGCATTGTTCGGATCCAGGGAACCGGTTGGCTCATCCGCCAGGATCAGACTGCATTGCTTCATCATAAGCCGTGCAAGGGCAATGCGCTGCTGCTCCCCGCCGGACAAAGAATATACCATTTGTTTTTCCTTGCCTGCCATACCTACACGCCGGAGAGCATCCGCCATAGAAAGACTGCTGCGGGCATCCTTTCGGATCATGTCCAGATTTTCCGCAACGGTTTTCCGCTCTACCAGGGCAAAATTCTGAAACAGGAAGCCCACTTCATGCCGGTAGTAGTGCATAAGGTTTTTTCCCTTAGCCACATTGAAGTCTCCCACGAGAATGTCGCCGCTGTCCACTGGCTCGATCCCGCCGATCATGTGCAGCAGGGTGGTTTTGCCGCAGCCGGAAGACCCGGTGAGCACCGCAAATTCCCGGTCTGCAATCTGCATGGACAGGTCATCAAAGATCACATGACCGCCAATTGCTTTTTTCACATGGTTTATCTGAATCATAACGCACCGCCTTTGAGAATTTTGGATAGCTGCTGCGCTTCCAGCTTCCGGATCATCCGGTAGATCAGCGCTATATTGATCGCAGTCAGCAGACAAGGCACTGTCAGCACAAACAACGCATGCTGCATTTCGGTTTTGTATACATAGATCCCTGCAGCGAGCAGATTGATGCCGCCGATCACTAGTGCGGTCACAAAATACCGCCGATTTTTCTGCAATATGGACTCCCCAAGGGTTTTCCGGATGGCAAGCTCAGTGGCATTCACTTGATAATCCAGTTGCAGGATGGTACGAAGTACGGATACATACAGCAGGATCATCAGAACGGTTACCAGCAAAAATACGGCAATCAAAGATTTTTGCACCTGATATTCGATCTGGAATTTTTCGTACACGTTGGTCATACTGATCTGCAGCGCATAATCCTCTGTCAGCTTTTCCATGCTCCGGGCATCCGGGATCCGGTAAACAGAGCCGGTTTCCAGATAATCGTGTCGGGTGCCCTCCCCTGCATGCGCTTTCTGCAACTGGTCAGCGGCAATCAGCACTGCTGGAGTCTTGTAGAACGTGAATCGGCTGTTGGCAAACTCCCGGAAGCATAGCAATTCCTCATCAGAAGCATATGACAAGTATTGGATCCGTTCCTCCGAGGGTCTCTCCCCTTCTGCGCTTTCATAATGATCCAGAAGCAATGCGGCTGCCGCCTCCTGCTCCAGTGATGAGAAGTGCTCCGGCAGCAGTAAAACCGCATCATACTGTGCCAGATCAGCCTGCGCCGCCTCCGGATACACGCTCTGCACATAGTCCAGCGCCCGGTGATTGCAGTAGACCAGGTGTATGGACAAATCCTCCTGTCCGATACTATCCAGTTCCCCGGATATATCCTGCATGCAGACCGGAGCAAGCTGTGTATCCGTTTCAGAAAGGAACCGCCGTTTTTCCAGCAGTCCTTGACGAGAACTGTCATCCGGCTCCTCCGGGTCAACGACAGTCGCCAGAGGCTGAACGCTCAGAAAACCGTAATCCTGCATGCTTTTGAAAAAGGCATCCGCCTTTTGATACTTCCCGATGGAAGGAATCGCAGACAGCATGGACAAAATCACAAGGCAGCTCAGCAAAGCCGCCCCATTGCCCAGCAGAGTGAGCATGGCAAGAAGCCGGTTGGACAGTTGATGCCCGTACAGCATTTCCTTTGGCTTGATCCGGAGCAGATGCAGATTCACAAGCCATACTCCCACCAGGAAAGGAATAAAAAGCCAACGAATATTGGCGTAAAACCGGAGGGTCTGGGTATATGTATCCTGCACCAGGCAGCAGCCGGCAAACAGGACGGAAAAGACCAGCGTGTCCGTCAGACAGAACCGCAGATAGTGATACCAGGGACTATCCCCATGCAGCACCCGAATGGCGATCTCCTTCTTTTCAAAGGAAGCGTCCAGATAGCAGTAAAACAGCATCATCAGGTATACCAGCACAAAAATACCTGTAAGGAGCTGTGTCCGTGACCCTACCTTGGCTTTGGCGGTCTGGATCATGCTGCCGTATTGGATGTACAATTCCTCCGCCGCAGCGTCACAGTCTGCCGGATCTCCCACCAGATACCCATAATACACACTGTTCCGTTCTTCCTGATTTTGCATCAGCACCTCCAGCGTATTCCTGGACACGGTGCATTCGTTTCCCAGCACATCCTGCATAATCCCCGGCTTCAGCCCAAGATACGCCTGCCATGCGTCCTGCCGGTCTGCATCGGTATAGAAGGTAACCGTACTTTTTTGCAGTCCTGTATTCCGGTTTGTGACACCGCAAAACAGCAGATCATGCCGCCGGGCGATCTGATCCAGCTCCTGAAAATCCACCTTTGCCGGATTGGATATGACCAGCTTATAGGTATTGGGCAGCGCCTGGGGGAATCCGTCCAGATTGAACAGCGCCAGCAGTACCGTGGCGGCGGCAAACAGAATCAAAGCGGTGATATACTTTCCCCGTTTCATATGTCTCCTCCCGACTGTCAGAAACAGAACGAGGGAGCATCCAAAAAGGGTGCTCCTGCGTTCTGCGTGAATTTTACCAATAGATGCATCCAGTGTAGGTCACTGCACTTTCGTTCCGCACATATTTATAGCAATATGTGCTTTTCCAGAAGCCATTCGCACGCCGGGTCTTGCTGTAGGTAAACTTCCCATCGTTATTCAGCTTGCTGTCCATGTAAAATCCGGTCTGATCGTTTGCTGTTCCGACCCAGGCATGGGTATACTCACTGCCGACCATTTCCGGATTATAGGCAATAATCAGGTTCGCAGAATGTTTGCCGTTCTTGTACAGTTTGTGGGTTTCGGATGACTCGCTCCATTTTCCGATTTTGTAAAATCGGTCGCTTGGATTCGAGTAGGATCTCTGCTTAATATCCCGGTAATTATGTGCCTTGTCGTTGTTGTCGTAGTATTTTGCGGACGCAGACAAGGGCAGGGCAGTGAGGGCGGAGCAGGCAACGATACCTGCCAGAATGAGGGATGTTAACTTGTTCTTCTTCATGTCTTTCTCCTTTTGTCATATAGAATGTTTCTAATCAAGCATTGGCGCGCATAATGCTGAAAAGCAGGTTTAAAAATGAAAGAAAATTCTACTGCATTCCCGTCATGGTATTGGTGGTCTCAATAAACTCCATGAGTTCCGGCAATGCCTCTCGGTAGATGGCAAGATCCGCAGCAGTTTGTTCATCCTCGTTCAGAAGTTTTCCGTTTGCATCCAACACCAAATAAGAATCCCGATCCGTTTCCGTCATTCTTGAAACATCAAAAGTGTAATCCTTAAACTTGCCGTTGAATCCAAGAGGTGCCACCATACTAACCGAAAAATCTGATCCGGACATATTATAGGGGATATAGTCCACACTACCATCTTCATTGACGATACAATGATCGTCATCGATTCCAGTGGCAGTGGTAATACCAAAAGAGCAGCAGAAATTGCCAAATGTGGGAACACGATAAAAACAAGTCCAATAGGTTTCTTCCATATCCGTAGAATAAATGGTCAATCCAGGACTAGAGGGAGTATATTGGTCAATCGCAAACCCATAGGATTCTGCCGGCATGTGGGGTAGACAGACAGCGTAATAATAATACAGCCAGGCGCCGGAGTACAGCAGTGCGCCGCCCAGCAAGATGGATACGATCCAGATCAGAATCTTTTTCTTTTTTGTCATGATTGCCCTCCGTTGTCACAATAATGCGAATCCACATACGTTTTAATTTTTTATCAATCATATTATATCATATATTTTTTGTAATGTCAATAGTCCTCAAAATTTTTATTAAAAAAGATAAGACAGTGTGTTTTTGTCGCATAGCCATCTGAAAAATGCTACTGCACTCCCGTTACAGTATTGGTCACTTCAATAAACTCCATGAGTTCCGGCAATGCCTCTCGGTAGATGGCAA
>NZ_FR894904.1:0-577 GCF_000434255.1 Ruminococcus sp. CAG:379
GAAGAAACACATGAACCGATTATCAACAAGGAGACCTTCCTCGCCGTACAGGAGCTTCTGAAAGAAAATCAGCGATTTACTCCTGCCTCCCCCACGACAAACACATATCCGCTGACAGGAATGATACACTGTGACTGCTGCGGAAAATACTACCGCAGAAAGGTGCAGAAATACCGAGTGACTTGGATCTGCTGGACTTACAACGCGCGGGGCAAAAAATTCTGTCCGGAGTCCAAGCAGATACCGGAAGATATTCTGTATGACAAGGTTTGTGAGGTCTTGCAGCTTGATGAATTTGACAACGAGGTATTCCAGTCTGAGATTGAGAACATTCTCGTGTCGAAACCAAATGTGTTGACTTTTCTTTTCAAAGACGGGCATGAGCAGACGGTTCGCTGGCTTGACCACTCACGCACAGAAGCGTGGACACCTGAAATGCGGAAAAAAGCCGCTGAGCACAGCAAGAAAAGAGGTAAGAAATGTCAAGAGTAACAATTATTCCGGCAAAACTTGATAGGGCTACATTCATGCCGCTGGATAAGCCCAAAAAGCGCAGAGTAGCCGGATATGCACGAGT
>NZ_FR894905.1:0-547 GCF_000434255.1 Ruminococcus sp. CAG:379
AGAAAAGCACCCCTAGGGGGTGCTTACAGGTGTTCACATGGTTATTTCTCAACCAGTTCAAACAACTCAGGCGGATACAAATAGTCCTCTCCGGTTTCGTCAATAACTCGATACCAGCCCTTTTCAATGCCGATGCATTTATATTTGTTATTCGTGATCAAGCTCATCGGGCTGCTGTCATCACCAATATATTTAACCGTCATCGTCCAACCACCTCTTTATTTTTATATCATGTTTTTCGCCATCAGCCTCATACCAATGTATTTCTGCCTTTCGTGGAACTCCATCTACCAAAACAATACTCTCACCACGGCATTTTTGCCATTTTTCAGCCGGTATTTTGTATCGCTCCTGAAGGTAAATGGCGTCCCTTATCTGGACTTTTGTGTCGTTTCCAGCGATTACTTTTATTTTTGTAATGGATGATCCTTCTTGAAATTTGGCATGATTCCCGTCCGGGAGTCTTACTGGATAATTTTTGGCGGAAGCTCCTAGACTCCTACCGATTATTTCGTCTGCTTTCATTATACCACCCCCACCGGATTTG
>NZ_FR894906.1:0-14053 GCF_000434255.1 Ruminococcus sp. CAG:379
GGTGTGAATGACGGGTATCCACACCGCAGCAGCTTTTTGCAGCCGGAAACAGGGCTATGCCTGGTATATCTGGGCACAAAACAGCCCTTGAAGCTGTATAACGGAGCAGAGCCCGTGCTTACCGCCTATTTCGGCAGCGTGGAGGTATTCCGCACCGGGACATCTTAAGACAATAGGAAAGGCAACAGCCTGGGAAGGAATCCTTCTCAGGCTGTTTCTGTCTGTGCTTTTTGGATCCGCCGCTGTTCCGCCTCCCGACGGCTGTAGATGCAGCCGCAGAAGTCCTGCCGGTACAGCTGATAGATGCCGGACAGCTGTATGGAGCGCTGATAGCCTCCACGCTTTTTGAAATCCGAGGGCAGAAACTGCACGCCGTATTTCTGCGCCAATGCGGCACCGCAGGCGTTGATGTAAGGGGCGTTCTTGTGGGGACTGATGGTCAGCGTGGTGGTGAACCAGTCACAGCCCTCCGCCCGGCACAGCTTTGCTGCCTCCTCCATTCGCTGGGCGATGCACCGTCTGCACCGCTCGCCCCCCTCCGGGGTATCCTCCACCCCACGGATTGCTTCCGCATACACCGCCGGGTCGTACTCCCCGGGAATCAGCGTCACCGGATGCTCCGCAGGCAGGGCAGCAATGAGCCGTTCCTGCTCCGCCAGCCGCCGGGCATATTCCGCCGGGGGATCGATGTTGGGATTGTAATAAAACAGCATGATCTGAAAATACCGGGACAGATACTCCAGCACATAGCTGCTGCATGGAGCACAGCAGCTATGCAGCAGCAGCCGGGGTGTGCCCTCCAGTCCCTGTAAAATCTGCTCCAGCTTCAGCTGGTAGTTGATCTTGGGTTCCATCGGCTATTCCGCCTTGGGAGGCTTGTTCTGCCGTCCCTGCCTTGGGGGATGCGGACGGTCGCTGCGCTGTCTGGGGGAGCGGCTGTCCCGGCGTGGCTTTGCCTCCTTCTGGGGTTTTTGCTCCTTGGGCGCACTGTTCTGGGCAGGCTGGGGCTTCTTCCGGGGCGGCCGCTGCTCCCGGCTGCCCTCGGTGGCATGCAGCACCTGCACCTCGTCCTTGCTGACCAGGGTGCCTACCTCTGCGCCCTCCGGCCGGACACGGAGCTTGCCGGTCAGGAGGAATCCCTCCTCCACCACTCCCTGGGTGCCATCCGGCAGCTGTACCATAGCCCCTGCCCTGGGGGTCACCTTCAGCAACTGCTCATAGGCATACTGCTCATGCTTCAGACAGCACATCAGCCTGCCGCAGGTGCCGGAGATCTTGGTGGGATTCAGGGACAGACCCTGTTCCTTCGCCATCTTGATGGAAACCGGCTGGAAATCTCCCAGATAGCCCTTGCAGCAGAATTCCCTGCCACAGATGCCCAGTCCCCCCAGGAGCTTTGCCTCGTCCCGGACGCCGATCTGCCGCAGCTCGATGCGGGTACGGAACACGCTTGCCAGATCCTTCACCAGTTCCCGGAAATCCACCCGGTTTTCCGCCGTAAAGTAAAACAGCAGCTTGCTGTTGTCGAAGGTGCATTCCACCTCCACCAGCTTCATATCCAGCTTCCGGAACCGGATCTTTTCCTCGCAGATCCGGAAGGCGTCCTCTTCCTTTTGCTTGTTCTTTGCCACCACTGCCAGATCCTCCGCCGTGGCAAGCCGGATGACCTCCTTGAGGGGAGCCGTGATCTGCTCCTCCGGGATTTCCTTGTTGGAAAGGGCAACCTCGCCGCATTCCACGCCCCGGGCGGTTTCCACGATGGCTGCATCCCCCACCTGTGCCTGAATGCCGTTGGCTGCAAAGTAATAGACCTTGCCCACGGTCTTGAAGCGTACTCCTATGATCTCTGCCATGTATTCATCCTCATTATATCATGCATTCTCCGTCATGATCCCGGCGCAAAGTGCGGTGACCGCCAAAGCCGGGCTGACATTTCCTTCTAAATCCTGTACCGTGCGCAGCAATGCGTCATGCAGACGCGCTCCCTGCGCCAGGGTGATCCGCTGGGCGAACTGTGCCGCCCCCTCCGGGTAGCAGCCGATGCAGGCATTTGCTCCCGTGCGCAGGCACAGAGCGTCCCGCAGCTGCCGATCCAGCAGCTCCAGTGCCGTCAACAGCCGGGGCTTGTCCGTGCTGCATGCGGTCAATGCTGCCAGCAGAGCGTATTCATCCCTGTTCATTATACTATCTGCCAGCTTTTTTGTCAATGCGACCGTCTCCTGCACTGCCGGATCCGACAGATATTCCAGGCATCTGCCGATATTCCCGTGAAACACCGCCACTGCCCGTGCCGCATCCTCTCCGCTGTATCCTGCATCCAGCAGCGCCTGGGTGCATTGGGGCTCTGTACAGGCACTGGTGCCGATGGCACTGACCCGGGACAGGATGGTTTCCAGAAACGCCTGCTTGGACTGGGCGGTAAACACAAAGTAGGTGAAATCCGGCGGCTCCTCCACCAGCTTCAGCAGCGCATTCTGTGCCTGGACGGTCATGTGATCCGCATCCGTAAACAGGTACAGCTTCCGCATGCCATTGTTGGGGGTCTTGTAGGCATCGGCGCACACCCGGCGGATGCTCTCCACGGAAAACCCTCCGGTCTTGCCGCTGTGGGGAACCTCCTGCACGTCCGGATGCTGCCGGTGCTCCACATTGTGGCAGGGCTTGCAGCTGCCGCAGGGCTTATGCGCCCCTTCNNNGCAGGGCTTATGCGCCCCTTCGCACAGCAGCCGTGCCGCCAGGTACCATGCCAGGGTCTTTTTCCCGGTACCCTGCTCTCCGTAAATGAGAAAGCTGTGGGGCAGTCTGCCGCTGGTACACATGGCTTCTATGGCAGCCAGTCCATGTGCATTGCCGTACAGTTTCATATCCGTCCCCCTTTCCTGGGCAAAACCGCATAGAGCGTATGCATGCCCCTATATATCCTGTTTCTATTTTACCACATCCACCGTCGGAATGCCATACCTGCGGAAAATATTTATGCACGCCCCGGAGATCCGCTCTCCGCTGACCGCAATGGGGATTGCCGGCGGACAGGGCACATGCACCCCGGCGCAGATCCTGTCCTCCGCCGCCTCCACGGGAACGGTTTCATAGTCCCCCAGTGCCGCTCGCCGCATGGAGCATACCTGCTCCGGTACCGGCAGGGAAAAAGACTCCGGCTGCCGGGGCTGTCCCCGAAGGGCGGCGATCCGCCGGAGGGCATCCTGCAAGCGCTGAAGCTCCTGCAATGTAGTGGGACAGCCGCAAAGCAAGACTGTAAAATCCCGGTCTGCATACTCACAGAAGATCCCTTCCCCCTCCAGTCTTTGTGCCAGTTCCGTTCCCTCCATACCGCTTTCGGCGGCGCAGATGGTCAGATGCAAAGGCTCCCCCGGATAGAACCGCCAGCAGTCCGAAAGCTCCTGCCGGAGCATGGTCAGTGCGGCTGTCACCCGGGCAAGGTCTGCTGCCCCATGCTCTGCCAGGTAGGCGTTGCACAGATCCAGGGACGCCAGCAGCAAATAAGAAGGGCTGGTGGAGCCGAACAGGGACATGGCTGCCTTTGCCCGGGCTGCATACCGGGGCTGACTGGTATGCAGATAGGCGCAGCCTGTCAGAGCAGGCAGCATTTTATGGGCGGAGTCGCAGCACAGATCCGCCCCCAGGGCAATGGGATGCCGGGAGGGGCTGAACAGTCCCAGATGGGCACCGTGGGCGTTGTCCACCAGCAGGGGTGCCTGATGGGCGTGGCACACAGCGGCAATGCCGGCAATGTCCGCACAATGCCCCAGATAATCCGGCGAGGTCACATACACACAGGCAGGCGTCGGGGAAGCATCCAGAGCGGCTGCAATCTGCGCCGGGGTGACAGTGCCGGACAGGATGCCGCCGGTGTAGGTGGGGTAGATCCACTCCACCTCCAGACCCAGCAGCACACTGGCGGTGAGGAATGCCCGGTGTACGTTCCGGACAGCCAGCACCCGGCGATGCTCCTGCTGCATCAGCGCCAGCATAGTCTGGATGCACAGGGTGGAGCCGGCAGTGCTGTACACCGTACCGGCAGTGTGATACCATGCGGCGGCGTTTGCCTCGCTTTCGGCTATGATCCCAGCGGCATCAAACAGGCTGTCCGCCCCGGGAATCTCCGTAATGTCCAGGGGGAAGGCAGCGTCCAGAGCGCTGCCCAGTCCCCTGCCCTTGTGGCCTGGCATATGCATCCGCAAAGGATCCTGCGCCGCATACCGGGTCAAAAACTCATAAATCGGTGTATGCATAGGTTACTCCTAAATCAGATATTTCAGCCGGTCACGCAGATTCCGCCGTGCCCGCTTGATGGTGCGGGAGACGGTGGAAACGTCCCGGTTCAGCTGTTGGGCGATCTGGGGCATGCGCATGCCCTCATAATAGTATAGCACAACCATCTCCTTTTGTCTTGGGGTCAGATCATTTTTTATCACATCCCGCAGCGCCCGCTTGAGCCGCTGCATCTGCGCCTGGTTGGTTTCTGCCTCCGATTCCCCGGACAGCTCCAGCAGACGCTTGATGTAATCCGGATGCGCCTCCGTGACCCGTTTAGCCATGCTGCCGCCCTCCTTTGCCCTGCATCTTGTCCCTATGATCCATGCCAGATTTTGCTCCTTTCCTATGGGCACCATCCAGTGGTGTTGCCCAGAATCGAACATATGTTCCTTTTGTAGTATACCATAGTTGTAAATATATGTCAATAGATTTTTGCGAATTTCGTCGAAAAATGTCATGGCATATGCAATTGTAAATAAATTGTGAACATTCGATGGCAGGCATTGATTTTTTCTCCCTGCATGCTATACTTAAATTAGCACTCGTAGTGATAGAGTGCTAATTCTCAGAATACAGGAGATGCAATCTATGAAAACCAAACAGTTTAAAGCAGAATCCAAGCGGCTGCTTGATATGATGATCCACTCGATCTATACCCACAAGGAGATCTTTCTCCGGGAGCTGATCTCCAACGCCAGCGATGCGATGGACAAGCTGTACTTCCGCTCCCTCACGGACGAAAAGGTGGGCATGAACCGGGAGGACTTTGCCATTGATCTGAAGATCGACAAGGACGCAAGAACCCTGACCATCACCGATAACGGCATCGGCATGACCCAGGAGGAACTGGAAAAGAACCTGGGTACCATCGCCAACAGCGGCTCCCTCAAGTTCAAGAACGAGAACAAGCTGGAGGATGACGTGGACATCATCGGTCAGTTCGGCGTGGGCTTCTACTCCGCCTTCATGGTGGCAAAGCGGGTCACTGTCCGCAGTAAGGCATACGGCTCCGACCAGGCTTACCAGTGGCAGNNGACCAGGCTTACCAGTGGCAGTCGGAGGGCGTGGACGGCTACACCATCGAGCCCTGTGACAAGGAAACCGTGGGCACTGAGATCCTCCTGGAGATCAAGGATGACACGGAGGATGAGAACTACAGCGAATTTCTGGAGCAGTACCGGATTCAGGGACTGGTCAAGAAGTATTCCGACTATATCCGCTACCCCATCCGGATGGATATGACCAAGAGCCGCCGGAAGGAAACCGAAAACGCCGACAAGGACGCTGCGCCGGAGTATGAGGAATACGTGGAAAACGAAACCCTCAACAGCATGGTGCCTTTGTGGCGCAAGAACAAGAGTGAGCTGACAGATGCGGACTACAACGCCTTCTACAAGGAGAAGTTCTTCGATTACAACGAACCCCTGCTCCACATCCACACCAAGTCCGAGGGCACTGCCACTTTCAACGCACTGCTGTACATCCCCTCCAAGGCGCCCTATGACTACTACACCAAGGAGTACGAAAAGGGCTTGCAGCTGTACAGCAGCGGGGTTATGATCATGGAGAAGTGCGCCGACCTGCTGCCGGATTACTTTAGCTTTGTCAAGGGTCTGGTGGACTCGGAGGATCTGTCCCTGAACATTTCCAGAGAGCTGCTGCAGCATGACCGACAGCTGAAGATCATTGCAAAGGCACTGGAAAAGTCCATCCGGAACGAGCTGACCAAGCTGCTGAAAAACGACCGGGCAGCTTATGAGAAATTCTTTGAGGCATTCGGCTTGCAGCTGAAATTCGGCGTATACAACGGCTACGGCATGAACAAGGACGCTTTGAAGGATCTGTTGCTGTTCTACTCCTCCTCCGAGAAGAAGCCCGTTACACTTGCGGAATATGTGAGCCGGATGAAGGAGGATCAGACCTGCATCTACTACGCAACCGGCGAGAATATTGCCCGGATCGATCACCTGCCCCAGACGGAGCTTGTAAAGGACAAGGGCTTTGAGATCCTGTATCTGACGGAGAACGTGGACGAGTTCGCCATCAAGATGCTGATGAACTACGAGGGCAAGGAATTCAAGTCCGTATCCGCCGGGGATCTGGATCTGGAAACAGAGGAGGAAAAGAAGGAGATCGAGGAAAAGTCCAAGGAGCATGCAGACCTGTTCAACGATATGCAGAAGGCACTGGAGGGGAAGGTCAAGAGCGTGCGCCTGTCCCAGCGGCTGAAATCCCACCCGGTATGCCTCACCAGTGAAGGGGCGCTGTCTCTGGAGATGGAAAAGGTGCTGAACGCAATGCCCACCGACCAGAAGGTACAGGCGGACAGGGTGCTGGAGATCAACCCGGAGCACCCCATTTTTGCAAAGCTGGTACAGCTGCAAAAGGAGAATCCGGACAAGCTCAAAGCCTACGCAAAGCTGCTGTATGACCAGGCACTGCTGATCGAAGGTATGTCCATTGAGGATCCGGTTGCATTCTCCAACCAGATCTGTGAACTGATGGCTTAAACACAAAAGAAGCCGTTCTGCATGCAACCATGCAGGGCGGCTTTTCTGTGGCATGAGAAAACAGGCTGTACGGAATTCCGTACAATGAGAAGATGTATGATCAGTGGAAAACGGAGAGGGGTAAACAAAAACAGCGAGGTTGCCCTTGCTGTTCGGAAATAGATATACAAATCATAATTTATACATTAAATACTTCTTTTTCGTATGATGCCCACCCACCATGTGTAATCATTACACAGATTACAGCAAGTGCTATATACAATACTATGGGGATAAGCAGGTATGCCTTGCCTTTTCCCAATGTTTTCCGGAATACATAGATATTTGAGGGCAATGCTAAAGCAAACCAAATCAGCAGTTCAATACAGCCAATCATAATAGAAACATCTTTCTCCGGGCCCAGATCATAGCTATAGCCTTTTGAATTTCCGGTTATATCAAGAAAGATCCAGCCAAAACATATTGGAAATGAAAATGCAATAAAACCCGTCCAAAGAAAATTCAGACAATAGATGATTTTACTTTTCATAGCTATCTCCTATATATACCGACTTGCCGGGCAGTCAAACTGCCCCTTGCTTACCCTATTATACCAAACTGCCGCTGAAAAGTCAATTATTTGGCTAAAAGCAGAAAGGGTAATCTATATGAACAATAGCCGGCTTGTGGAGGTCGCAAAGTCAACGGGTATCACACTTGCGACGCTCCGCAGCCTTGACTATGAAACGCAGCAGTCTATGCAACCAGACCGGAGCGTTCGATACCCTCTGTGAAGTACTTCTGCAAGAAAACGTACATAATCAGAATGGGGGTAATGGACAGCAGACAGCCAGCCTCCAGCCAGACGATCTTTTCCCGGACGCTGACCTGGACGGTGGCGTCATTGAACAGGAACAGATTCAGCTGGGTGTTCAGATTCTTGACCATCATGGCAATGGTCTCGTTGTTGGTAAAGAAAGAACTGCTCACATAGTAGTCGTTCCAGTACCATACCACGGAGAACAGGAACACGGTCAGGAAGGAGGAACGGGCGTTGGGCACCATGATCTGGGCAAAGGTCCGGAGAGGGCCGCAGCCGTCCAGGTATGCCGCATCCTCCAGCTCCTTGGGCAGACCCCGGAAGAACTGCCGGAAGATCAGAATCATCAGACCGGCACGGATGCCGTTAGCTGTCAGAGCGGGCAGATACATGGTCCAGGGGGTATCCGTCAGCGTCAGGGTATCCCCGGTGATGAGCTTGATGAGACCGAAAATGTCAAAGTACCGGAACTGCATATACTGGGGAATCAGAATAATCTGGGATGGCACCAGAATCATCATGATGACGATACCGAACAGAAGATTCTTGCCCTTGAATTTAAACCGGGCAAAGCCGTATCCGGTGAGGGAACAGGTCACCACCTGCACCAGGGAGCAGCCGATATTCAGCAGCAGGGTGTTGAGCAGAGTGGGGCCAAAGTTCATAACCTTCAGTACATCCTTGATGGGCTGAAGGGATAGGTGCCGGGGAATCCACATTACAGTGGGGTCGCTCATGTCGGCGGGATCCCGGAACGCGGAGCTGATCATGAAGATCAGCGGATAAAGAATGACAAAGCAAAGACCGAAAAGGATCAGAAACCGGAGAAAGGGCCACACCTTTTCTGCAAGACGCTTGCGGCGCAGGTAAGCCAGCTCCTCCTTGCTCATGCTCTGTTCCCGGATCTTCTGTGCTTCCTTCCGGGACATGCCGTTGCCGATCTGGTGTTCGGTTTTGATTGCTGCAGTTTGTTCCATCTGTGTTCACACCGCCTTTCTATTCCACTTCGTAGTAAATAAAGTGGTTGATTATCATGGTGACCAATCCGATCGCCGCCAGAACGATGGCGAAATACGTCCACGCCATGGCTGCCGCAAGACCGTACTGCCAGTCATTCTGTACCTCCAGCACACGGGTCATAACCGCATTGGTGGGAGAGGTAAAGGAGTCGATGATGGTGAAGATCAGATTGGCAAGGATCATAGGGCTGACGTAGGGCAGGATGATCTTCCAGAAGTATTCCCAGGAGGTTGCCCCCTCGATCTGTGCCGCCTCTCTTGCGGAGGGCGGAATGTTCTGCAGGGCTGCCAGGAAGATCAGAATCTGGATGCCGGAGCTCCATACAAGGCTGAACACATTGGTGGTCAGGGGCTCGATCTGGGTGGTCAGATCCTCGCTGATGCCGTAGATGCCCAGGAAGGTCAGCAGTTCCTTTACAAGATCCGTCTTGAACATGGTGGAAAACTGGGATGCATCGCTGTTGCCGTTGGTTTTCAGGTCGCCGTTGATGATATTGTACACCGGGCCGGTGGCAATGATGACCGGCAGGAAGAACACGGCTCTTGCAAAGGTTCTTCCCCGGAACTTCTGGTTGAGGATCACGGCGATGAACAGGGAGAATACGATGATGAGGGGCGCAGTCTCGAAGGTTTCCTTCAGCACCTGCACCAGCAGCTCCCGGTAGTTGGGGTCGCTCATAAAGGCGTATTTGTAGTTGCTGATGCCCGCCCAGGTGGAAACCGGGCCGCCGGTTTCCGGGGTAACGTTCTGGAACGAATAGATCAGAGAGGTAATCAGCGGAATGAGGAACCACTTGATGGTACCCACGATCCAGATGGCAATAAAGCCGTAGCCGTACAGGCTCTTGCGGCGTTCGTATGGGATCTTCATCAGGACAGGAGCCCCCCTTCCTCCACATAGTCGGACAGTGCATAGCTGGTGCCGTTGCAGGTGATCTGTCCGGTTTTCAGGTTCACGGTGGTCACCGTGCCGTTTGCGTAGGTGGTGGTGATCACATCATCCTGCTGGATATAATCCACGATGGTCTGGTCGCTGACTGCCCCAGTCACAGTGCTTGCCAGCTTGTATTCCTGTGCAGCCGTATCCAGCCAGTTTGCGTAATGGGCGTAGTAGTAAATGTCAAAGTCCGTATCCTTCAGCTCGCTGGTCTCCTCGTGCAGCAGATCAAAGTGCAGGTTGCTGCCGGTGGCAATGGCCTGGAGCAGCAGCCGCTCGGAATCCGCAGAGCCGTTGATTGCCGTGGTGGCGTAGGGCAGCACACCATGCATCACAAGCTGATACAGGGGCAGATCCTCATCGATCACGTCAAAGCCGCTGGAGGACAGGGGCACGTTGGTCACATGATCCACATAGGGCAGCGCATAGGCGTTTGCCGTATCCGCCAGCACGGAGCCAACACCCTTCTGCATGCCGGACAGGCTGTCGGTCATGATGTTCTTCATGTCGTCCCGGGAGATGGCTTTCTTGCCGTAATCTCCATACAGCAGGGAGGTCATTTCCCCGATGCTCACGCCGGTGATGCCTGCCTTGGAGTAGTTGTCGGTCAGATCGCTGTAAATCTCGCTGAAATTGGAGGGGGACAACAGGGAGATGGTGTCCTTGAAGCTGTCCGGGGTGCCGAATGCCCGCTCGTAGCTGACGATTCTGGAATAGGAACCGGACACCCGGATGGCGGTATCGGTAAAGGCGAAGAAGCCCTGACCGGAGTAGAATTTCTTGTTGTTGACGGTGGGATAGTAGGCAATGCCGTTGTCGGACAGATACTTGGTCAGATCCTGGAAATCGCTTTTGCCCCCCAGTACGCCGGCAGCCTTTGCCTTATAGTCCACCTTGCCGGCGATGCCTGCATTTGTCCAGTTGTTCAGGGCAACCACCATATCGTCCACGCCCCGATCCTTCAGACTGCTGATGATCTCCCGGGTCTGGTCGAAATCCGTCATGGCGGTTTTCAGCGTCACCGGAATGCCCAGAATGTTGGTGGATTTCTCCACGCCCCCGTAGATGTCCACATACAGATCGGAGGCATTGGGCTGCACCTTGGGGGTGACGCCGCCATCCGTGGTCAGATAGTTCCGGTATGCCGCAGCCACGTCCACATAATCCGTGGTACCGGCTGTGTCCGCCACCGGGTAATACCGAACGGCGATTTCCTTGGTCTTGATGCTGCCGCTTTCAAACACGGTCAGAGGCGTGGTATCGCCGCCCATATAGAACGTATCCGTAGAGCGAAGGATAAACTGGAAGTTGCAAAGGTTGTAGCTGCTCTTGGACTGACCGGACACCGCCGCATTGATCTGGGCGTTGCTGTCACCCTTGTCCGCCACCACCATCAGGGCGTTGTCGTCCCGGACGATGCCGTACATGGGCAGATACACCTGTTCGGTAACAGCGCCCTTGGTGGTGGGCACTGCGGTAATGTCCTTGCCGTATACACGCTGTGCGTACACGGAGGCATTGGTCTTGCCGTTGTTGAAGTTGATCCGGGCGCCGCTGCCATCCGGCACTACAAAGTAGCCTTCCGCCTCGCTGTCCCCTGCCCCGAAGGCGGTCAGCAGCTTGATGGAGGTCAGCAGCTTTTCGGAGGTATTCTTTTCGGTGATCTTTTCCGTATTGATCCGGACGCTCAGGTAATCCTCCTTGAGGGTGTATTCCACCGGGATCTGGATCCCTGCCTTCCGGAAGTTGTAGGTGACCTTTACCCCATCGGTGATGCTGCTGTAGGAAAAGGCACAGCGGCTGGGATCCCCGGAACGCACATAGGAGGTACTACGGCTCTTGGGATCACCGTACTCAATGGTCAGCGCAGAGGCAAGCTCCTTGCGCAGGGTGGGCGTCGCATTGGGATCTCCGCCGGCATTGAAGGGGGAAGACCACCAGATATAGCCGGTCTCCTTGTTTTTCAGCGCAAAGATGTCCTCAACGGGAGCATCCTCTGTGGCGTTTTCATAATCCCACACATAAAAGATCAGCTTGTCATTTTCGGCAGCAACAATCATGCTGTCCAGAACCTGCTGCTCGGTGCGGGCAACAAAGTCATCGCTTACGGTGCTTTCGCCGGTTTCCTCCTTGTCGGATGCGGCAGGTTTATCCCCGGCAGCGTCCTTGTCGCCTTCGGAATTGACAACGATCGAGCCGGCGGAAGCCATCATGGACATGGCAAGGAAGCAAGCGAGCATCCGTTTCCATTTCGTCTGCATTCAATCACGCTCCCTTTCTCAGACCTTGACACGGTATGCGATTTCCGTGTAGATGGAGTAAACGAATACGTAAACCTGCTGGAACAGAGAGAGCAGGAGTACAAGCAGGAACAGGATCGCCAGCATGGCAGCCAGCGTCAGCAGGATTGCACCCACTGTTTTCAGAAAGCTGTACTGATGCACGGTTTTGATCGCCATGAACAGCAGCACCCCGGACCAGAGCATGCCAATGACGTACACGGCAGTGATGAATACGGACTCGTCCCGGATGAGCAGGTGGGACAGGATCACGCAGATGAACTGCTGTGCTACATAAGGAATCAGGGCATAGGCGCTGTAGATGCAGATGTTTTTCATGGAGCCTTCTCCGTCCAGCCAGGTACTGATCGCCCAGTTGCCCACGACCCACACGGCGAAGAAGCCTATGCTCTGCACCAGGTAGGGGATGATGTTGAAGGTCTTGTCGTAGGAAACCACAAACTGGAATCCATATAGCCGGGCGCTTGCCAGCATGGACAGGAACGACAGGAACACGATCAGGAAGGCGATCTTCAAAGAGCCGCCCTTTTTCCATCGCAGATCCTCATAGCCCTCGAAGGGGTGGAACACCACATGGGAGACCCACTGCTTCTGCGTCAGATCCATCATTGTGCATCACCCTCCTTTCCGGCTGTGTTTTGCGTGCGCTTCTTTTTGCGCCATTTGTGGAAGCCGTAGCCGCCCCCGATGAGTACCAGCGCACCGATGATGAGAATATTGAAGTACTCCTTCAGAAATTCGGAACGATAGCCCTCAAAGGCCTCGTTGTACCGGTAGGGGGAATCCGCCAGCTTGGCGTATTTCATAGATTCCGCATAGTCGCCCTTTTTCAGCATTGCGCTGGCGATGCCGATATACGCCCGGCGATAGTTGCCGTCCCGCTTAAGAACCTCCTGCCAGGGGCCAAGCGCCTCTTCGTAGTATCCCGCATTGTACAGATTCGTCGCTTCATGGACGATGCTGCCGAACACGGTTTCCTTGAAAATCGTCACCGTGTTCTTGCCGGCATCCAGCACATAAATGTTGGTGTCCAGAGTCTCCAGGGCGCTGACCTGTTTAAAGCCGCCCACCTGGTCGCCGGTGGTGCCCAGAATAAACAGCAGGTTGCATTCCTCATCGTACTGGAACACTCTGCCGGTGGTCAGATCCAGGCAGTTGATCATGCCGTCGTCGGAAATGTCAATGTCCACGATCCGGGTGGCATAGGTGGTGCCGCTGTACCAGAGGCTGCTGCCATCGCCCCAGATCACATCATAATCCGCAAACAGATTGTACCCTGCCGGATTGACCTTCTTGACCCGGTCCGTATCCTGGGTGGAGGATTCAGTGGAGGTGAAGATAAAGCCCTCGGCGTCCAGGTCGAAATTGGAGAAGCCGGAAGGCACGGACGCCTTCATCTTATCCCGCATTTCTTCGGTTGCAATGGCGCTCCAGAAATACCGGGCAGCAACCTCTGCGGTCTGCTCCACACGGTTTGCACCGTAAAAGCCGGTAAACTCCCCCTTGGGGTTGAACACGCAGGCACCGCTTGTGGTATTGTTCAGCACCACGTACACGTTGCACGCCTTGTCCACCAGCACCTTCTGGGGCAGAAAGGTCAGATCCTGGTCATAGACCTCGGATTCCGGCTTGGTGATCTCCAGTTTCACATTGCCCTTGGTATCACTGATGAGGATCCGGGAATTGTCCGTATCCGCAATGTACACTAGCTGATTTTCCGGGGAAACATACACGCCGGTTGGATTTTTCAGAGTGGTCTTGCTGCCGTCCGGCATGGTGAAATCCTCCAGCACATTCAGCACCTTGCTCCATTCCGTATTGACCACCACGATCCGGTTGTTGCCCTTGTCGCAGACATAGAACTGGTTCTGATCGTCCCGGAAAATGTCCGAGGGATTTGTAAAATGAGAGATCCCAAGATCCTCACCGGAAACGGAACGATCCGCAATATAGCCCGCCTGGGAGGGGATCGCCTCGCCCCAGCGGTCGTAGTTGTACACGTCGTAGGGTTCGTCTGCGGAGGCTCCGAGAGGCAGAACCCCAGCCAGCAGAACGCCTGCCAGCGCCGCTGTGCAGAATTTACGCAGTCGTTTGTTCACTATACTCATCCTCCCCGCTTAGTCCTTGATACCGGAATGTGCCATTGTTTCAATGACATTCTTCTGTGCCAGCATGAAGAACACCACCGGCGGGATCAGCATGAATACCGC
>NZ_FR894906.1:14058-30649 GCF_000434255.1 Ruminococcus sp. CAG:379
GGCGGGATCAGCATGAATACCGCTGCCGCCATTGCCACGCCTGCACGGGCAAGACCGGCAGATGCCGCCTGCTGCACCACGGTGGGCAGTGTTTTCTTCGCTTCGTCATACACAAGGCTGCCGCCCTGGATGTTCCAGGCACCCTGGAAGGCGAAAATGCTCATGGTCATCAGTGCCGGCTTCTGGTTGGGAATGACGATCCGCCAGCAGGTGGTGAACAGATTGGCACCGTCCACCTTTGCCGCCTCGATCATAGCGTCCGGCACCTGACTCATGGACTGCCGCATCAGGAACAGACCCATTGCCGACGCAATGGAGGGCAGGATCAGTGCCCTGGTAGTGTTGATCAGGTTCAGCTCGGACATGACCATGTACTGCATGATGTAGATAACATTACTATTGTAAAGCAGGGAGATGACAATGATCTTGTTGATGATCCCATTGCCGGGGAATTTGCACTTTGCCAGCACGAAGGCTGCCATGGAGGCAACGATGCACTGTGCCACGGTGACAACCACCGTGACGAACACGCTGTTCCACACATACCGGGAGAAGGGCACCCACATCTGTCCCAGAACCCGGAACATATCCCGGAAGTTGTCCAGGGTGGGGTTCATGGGGTAGAACTTGGGCGGGAAGATAAACAGCTCCTCCACCGGCTTGATGGATGTGATGATCGCCAGGTAAATGGGAAATACCATAAACAGACCCAGCACCGTCAGAAAGAGGAAAATGGCAATGCTGCCGCCGATCCTGCGTCCTGCCCGCTTGTTGGACGCTTTGAGCTTTGATGTATCGGTCATCGGTTTCCCTCCTTAATCCATGTACTTGCTCAACAGCTTGCTGATCAGCTTGTTGGCAAGGAACATGAAGATAAACAGCACCATACAGATTGCAGATGCATAGCCCATTTCGTAACGCACCCAGCCATAGTCATAGGCATGGGTCATAATGGTGTGGGCGGCGTAGTCGGTACTGGGGAAGCCCACCAGATTCCGGGCTACGATGTCGGCGGTAAAGGAGCTGACGATCTGCATGACCGCAGCGAACATCAACTGGGGTCCCATGGAAGGGATGGTAATGTAGATCAGTTCCTGCCACCGGTTCTTGATGCCCTCGATGGCGCCGGCTTCATACTGGGAACGGTCGATATTCTGGAAGCCTGCACGGAGCGCCAGGAATCCGGCACCCAGACTGATCCACAGTTGTACCACGATGACTACCCCCAGAATGTACTGGGAGTCGGTGAGCCACTGGACAGCGTAGGTGTTGATGCCCAGGTTGATGAGCACCGCATTGGCTATGCCGTAGGTATCACCACTGAAGATCAGCTGCCACACGGTGTACACATTTGCCATGGAGGGCGCATAGAAGATCAGGGTGAAAATGGTTTTCAGCCTGGGATGCAGCTCGTTGATGAGCCACGCCAGCAAAAAGCACAGCACATAGCTGATGGGGCCGGTGAACAATGCGAACACCAGGGTGACACGGATGGATTTTACGAAGATCGCATCCGAAATGAACAGATTGTAGAAGTTGGACAGTCCCACCCACTTGGGGAACTGTACCATGTTAAAGTCGGTCATGCCCATGGGCAGGGACATGATGACCGGAATGATGGTGAATACCAGGAAGAACAGCATAAAGGGAAGCAGCATCAGATAGCATTCCTTGTTCTGCTTGATTTGCAGCCAGGTGTAATGCCGCTGCTCCTTTTTGCTTCTCCGCCCGATTGCGTCCTTATCCAAAAGTAACCCTCCTTTTTTATAGGCAGGCGTTATACAGCATTCCCCATGCTGCAAACGTCTTACTCAAGTCCCAGATTTTCACGCTTTCTGGTGATCTCGTCATTGATATCGTCGTTGTATTTCATCAGCGTATCTCTCGGATTCGCTTCCACGTTGTTGACGGTCTCACGGAATGCGTTCATGATATTCCGGGTCACCGCATAGGACGCAGGAATAATGGGAATCTCCACCAACTCATCCCGCTGGGCGCTCAGCTTTGCAAGCTCCTCAGAGGACCAGGACAGTTGCTTGAGAGCTTCGGTGTTTGCCGCATCAAACCGTCCCATCTGACCCAGCAGACCCTCGATGTTCATGCCGTATGCCACCTGGGTCTCAGTGGAGGAGAACCAGCGGACAAACTTCCATGCGTTTTCCTTGTTTGCCACGCTGTTGAAGATGATGGCCGCACTGCCGGAGGAGTTGCTTGCGTGGGAAATGGTGCCGTCCTCATTCAGCGTGCCGGGCACGGTGGTGAAATCCCACAGACCCTTGATCTCCGGAGAAGCAACCTCCAACTGGTTGAAGAAGGTGTAGTTGGACACCACGATAGGATACAGACCGGTACGGAACCGGCTGAATGCGTCATAGGTCTGTTCAAACTCATACTTGGTGTAAAATTCCGTCCAGGTCTCAAAGGACTGCACCGCCCGGATGTCGTCAAAGGTAGTACGGGTCTGGGCGTCATTATAATAGTTGAGTCCCTTTTGCAAAGTCAGCATTGCGTAAGTATGACCAGCCTCCGTTGCGGGGGATACATTTGCCGGCGGCAGGATCAGACCAACCCCCATGTAGTTCCGCTGGAGCGCCGGCAGCATGTCGATCAGCTCCTGCCAGGTCTGGGGCGGAGCGGTAAAGCCAAGCTCACTGAGAATGTCCTTCCGGTAGAACAGCATGGGCCAGTTCTGGGAAATGGGCAGACCGTAGGTGCCCCCTTCATACTGATACTGGACGGTGGCATACTTCTGGAACCAGCCTTCGGTTTCCTTGTAATCCGCAAACTGGGACATATCCACCAGCAGACCCCGTGCCGCCAGGTTCACCGGGAACTCGCCGCCGATGAACAGCGCCACATCCGGCTGCTTGTCTGCCAGAGCGGCTTCTACGATACCGCCCACAACCAGGTTCACGGAAACCGGGATGCCGGTCTTCTCCATAAAGTCGGATTCTGCCAACTGCTTGACAACCTGTGCCTGGTCACGGCCAAGCTGCACCCAGACGTTCAGCACCTCATCGGATTCCCCGTCAATGTCGGACAGGGTGGTGTAATCCTCCGTAAAGGAGCCGATGAACGCCTTCCAGTTGAATGCCAACTGGGAGAAGAATTTCTCGTCCACAGAGCTGAACTGCTGATCCGCAGAAGCCAGCTCGATATAGTCAACCTCCAGAGGCTGATCCCGGTAATCCCGCATCCAGGCGGAAATGGCGGTGATATTATCCTTGATCTGGGTCATGTAATCCGGAATGCGGATGGGCTTTTCCATACACTTTTCCAGGATCACCGTCATCCGGGTCAGGGCAGCCGCCTCGGAGCCCTCCGTGCCGGACAGGGATTCGATCTCCCGCTGCACGGTGGTGAGCCGATCATACAGATCCTGGAACTCATCCAGGATCTCCGGGATCTTCTTGTGCACGTTATAGTCCGTGTACTTATCCGGATCCGGCCCGGTGATCATCAGGATCTTCCGGTAGCAGGTGTTCAGATCCAGCACGATGGAATCCAGCCGCCGCATAGCGTCCCCGATCTCTCCGGGCACAACCTCCAGCGTCAGGGTATGTACCTGGTCAGCGGTCAGATATACATATATATAATCACCACTTGCATCCTTGGGGGAGGTAACGCTCCAGTCCGTGTCGTAGTAGAACTTGATCTGGTTCAGTTCCTCATACTGCACCTTTCCATCCACCAGCAGCCGCCGGTTGGAGTAGAAGCCCCGCATATCCTGCTGCCGGGCCTTGATGCCGATCTTGTACCAGCCATCCCCGGTGAGCTTGTTGGACTCCTTGTCGTTGATGTTCCAGGTAATGGTCTGCAACGCCTTTTTCCAGTTGCCGCTGCCAATGGTGTTGTACACCATCTTGGTAGGATTGGAGGGGGACGCCAGGTAGGAGGAATTGTCATAGGTGGGATACAGAGTGGAGTCGGACTTGTAGTCCGCCTGCTCACCCTCCAGCCGGATCATGGTGGAGGGGGTAGAGGACAGGGCAGAGGCATCCGGCTTGGAATCCCCATAGGGGGCAGCCTGCTCCGGCTGGGAGAAGGCGATATACTCCAGGGCAATATTCGCCTTTACGCCGCTGAGGGTCAGAGTGTGGGTGCCTGCCTCCAGGTAGAAGATCAGCGGATCATTGAACAGACCATCCACATCCTGTAGGTAGGTGGACATCCAGGCACCGCTCTGGATCTGAGAGGGACGCACCTGGTTGCCCCGGCTGTCCACATAAATATCCTTTTCGTTGACCCACCGCTTGTTCAGGGTGATCCGGGAGGCAGTGTCATAGGGGGATTCCCCGTCAATGAGCATGGAAAGCTCAATGGTGGTGGCTGTGGTCTCGAGGGGGAAATAGGACATTTTTGCACAATACACGCCGCTCTGGGCAACGGTGAATTTGTAGTTGACCTTCCCCTCGGAGCTGTCCCAGATCAGCACATTGTCCTTGGTGTCCCCCTCCGTGCCGTAGGAGCCAACTGAGAAATTGCCTCCCTCTGTGGAGTCATACTCTGCGCCGGGCATCATGATCTCCACGTCCGGCCGGCTGCTGCCGCTGTAAACGTCGTAATAGTCGCTGTAGGTATGCTGCTCAACGTACAGAGGGTTCTCGCCCTCTGTGGATTCCACCGTCAGCAGGGAGGTGTCCTCCGCCGCAGCCGACTTGTCCGCCGCTGCAAATGCTGAAAACGGAACCGCCGTCAGGGACAGCGCCGCCGCAAGAATGGCTGACAGCGCCCCAGCTGCCGCTTTTCTTTTCTTTCTTGTGTTTCTCACGTTTCTCCGCCTTTCTGTGCCTCCGGCAGGCTGTGGTCTGCCTGCCCACGAAAATCAGTCATCTCAGCGCAGCGCCCCGGAGCCAAGCCTGCCACTCTGGGAGCACTGCGTTAATAAATATATTTTTCTTTTGCATCCAAGCTGTCCGATTTGCACAAGTGTACGAAAATATTATACCAACCGGCAAGCAATTTGTCAAGGTGTAGAAAAAAGGTTTTCTGCGCCATAGCATAATTGTGAAGGATGCAAAGAGGTTCTCCTTTGTCCCGGCTGTATATTGACAGATCACAGGACTGCCGGGAGATTAAATAAAAAGATACCTGCTTTATTTAAGGAATATATTGCTCTGCATTCGGATACATTTTGCAGCTATTCAAAATGCTTGGCATCCGCAAAGAACACCTGCCCGGTAAAGGGGTCAAAGGCCAGATCCTCATTATCCGGCCGGAATACAAGATATTCCTGCTTGTAAAACAAAGGGATAAAACAAGCGTCCTCCAGCAGCAGCCGTTCCGCCGCCCGGTAATGCTCCAGTGTACCGCTGAGGTTTTCCACCCCGGCAGCCTCCTGTAGCTGCGCCTGCACATCCCGGAGGGTCTGCTCCGACATGCCCAGCATCCCCTGCTGCTCCAGCAGCCGCTGCAGCGCCCCTGCCGGGCTGTTGTAGTCACTGCCCATGCCATACAGGGCAATGGCATACGCCCCGTCCCGCAGCCGCTGTGCATAGGTTTCCGGATCCACCGGGTCGATGCCGATGTAAAAGCCAAACAGATCGCTCCACCGACGCACGATCTCATGGAGCGCCGCATAGTCCGTCAGCCCCGCCGGCACCAGGATCTGCGCACTTTCCAGGGAGGCAATGCCCAGCTCCTCCAGCGCCTGGGTGTACAGAACTGCCGCATCCTGCCCGGCAGACTGAACGGATTGCTGGGATACCAGCTCCCGGTATTCCTTCCCCAGCATCCGCACAGCCGGGGGCACCAGGGCGAATGCCTCCGTGGTGTCCGCCCCCAGCATGGGGACATAGTCCGCCGACCGTGCGCCCAGGGACAGTGCCTTTCGCAAGGAGGCGTTCGAGTACTGGGAATGCCGGGGGTTGAAAATCAGCCCATAGGTAACGCTTTCGTAGGATAAAGTTGTATACTTGCCGCTGGCGGCGTAGCTGCTGTCCTGCCGCTGGCGGCTTAGCTGCTGTCCGCCGTAATCAGACAGTCGGTGAGGGAATCCCGGAAATTCTGCTCCGCCTTCTGGGCATCCTGGATGTAGAAGGTCAGATTGGAGGGATACACCTGCTTTGCCCGGCTGTTCAGGGCATTCCGCCGCATATAGATCTGGTTCTCCTTGCCGTAGGGATCGTAGAACCACATGCGCAGGTAAAAGGCTCCGTTGGAGATCACCGAGTCCTCATCCAGCCCATAGCGTCCCTTGCAGCCGTAAAAAAAGCTGGGATTGCAGGGCATTGCGGCAGTGGTGGCAAGCAGGGAAAGGAAGTTTGCATCCGGTCTGTCCAGGGTGAACACCACCGTGTAGGTGTCCGATGCATCCACTCCGATCTGGGTGCAGTCCAACTCTCCATCCATGATCCTCTGCCCGTTTTTCAGGGCGGCAAACCGCTCCCGGTAGGGGGAGCCGGTCCGGGGATCAAACAGCCGCTGAAAGGCATACACAAAATCTGCGGCAGTCACTGGAGCGGCATGCTTCGCCGCATCCTCACTGTCCGTCCGGGTGGCCTCCTGCCGGGCATCCCCCAGGGAGTACCAGTAGTTATCCTTCCGCATGTGGACGGTGTAGGTACAGCCGTCCGGGGAGATCTCATAGGATTCCGCCACATCCGGAACAACGTTCCCCGTGTCATCCATCCGGAACAGACCGGAAAACAGATTCCCGATCACCGTCAGAGAGGCTTCATCCGTGGCAAGCTGGGGATCCAGGCTTTGCGGATTTGCGTCCAGCGTATAGCTGAACAAATAGCCGGCACCGGTGCCCCTATCCTTTTCACAGCCCCCCAGCATCGGAGCTGTCGCCAGCAGCAGACAAAGGAACCCTGCCGTAATTCTCTGGTTCAATGCTTCCCATCACCATCCATTTCTCCTTTTTGCAAAAGGGCACAAAAAAGGAGCGATATACGCTCCTCTATTATAGCATATTTTACGTCCCATAGCAAGAGCCGGAGACTGTGCAAAAAACGCCAATCACTGTGCAATTAAAGCGATTCCAGCACAACCGTGCTGCCGGATTCCAGACTTTTCTGTACATCAATGAACCGCTGGTTGGAGCTGCCCTTGAAATGCAGCTCATAGCTTTTTTTGTCCTGCTCAAATCTGCCGTCCACCAGATAATCCGTCACTTCCAGCAGCGCCCGATACCCGTTTTCCTGGTTGGCATCCTCCAGCAGCTTTTCATAGGTAAAGCCGGTGTAGGTAATGATATTCAACCCCCGCTGCCGCAGCTGCACCCCAAGCTCCGCCAGAACTGATGCCTGACAGAAGGGCTCGCCACCGCTGAAGGTGACTCCGTCCAGCAGGGGATTGGCGTCGATCCGTGCCAGCAGCTGGGCGCAGTCCGTGTCCGTGCCGCCTGCAAAATCATGGGTCTGGGGATTGTGACAGCCGGGGCAGTGGTGGGGACAGCCCTGGACAAAAATGGTGAAGCGGATGCCGGGGCCGTCTACGATGGAGTCGTTTTCCGTGCCTGCAAGTCTCAGTGTCATATGATCCTCCTATAAAAGCAGCACCCCACAGAGCCTGTAGGGTACTGTCTTTCTATGCATCAAACGCTGTGCTTTACCCGATCCCGTTCTTCCGCACGCTTTGCGTTGTTGAACCGATCCACCGTGCCTACCAGATAGCCGGTGATGCGGCGGATCCGCTCAAAGCCCACGCCGTCCTCCTCGTTTCTGCCGCACTTGGGGCAGGTGTCTCCGATGATGCCGGTATAGCCGCAGCAGGGATCATGATCCACCGGGTGGTTGATGGCACCGTAGCCGATGCCAGCTTCCTTCATGTAACGAACCACCTTTTCAAACGCAGGCAGGTTCTCCACCGGATCTCCGTTCAGCTCGATATAGCTGATGTGTCCAGCATTGGTCAGTGCGTGGTAGGGTGCCTCGATGCGGATCTTGTCCACTGCGCTGATGGGGTAATACACGGGCACATGGAAGCTGTTGGTGTAGTACTCCCGATCGGTGACGCCGGGGATGATACCGAAGCGTTTTGCATCCATCCGGACAAATCTGCCGGACAGCCCCTCCGCCGGAGTCGCCAGCAAAGAGAAGTTCAGACCGGTGCGCTTGCTTTCCTCATCCAGCCGGTTCCGCATAGCGGTAACGATCTCCAGGCCAAGCTCTCTTGCCTCCTCGCTTTCCCCGTGATGCTTGCCGATCAGCGCCTTCAGGGTCTCCGCCAGACCGATGAAGCCAACGGACAGGGTGCCGTGCTTGAGCACCTCTCCCACTTCATCATCCGGCTCCAGCTTTTCGGAGTCGATCCATACCCCCTGTCCCATCAGGAAGGGGTAGTTGCGGACTTTTTTCTGGGACTGGATCTTGAACCGGTGCATCAACTGGTTGATGGCAAGATCCATCATTTCATCCAGAGAATCGAAGAATGCACCCACGTTGTGATCCGCCTTGATGGCAAGCCGGGGCAGGTTGATGGAGGTGAAGCTCAGATTGCCTCTGCCGCTGACGATCTCCCGCTCCGGATCGTATACATTGCCGATGACACGGGTGCGGCAGCCCATGTAGGCAACCTCCGTGTTGTAATCCCCGGGCTTGTAGTACTGGAGGTTAAAGGGCGCATCAATGAAGGAGAAGTTGGGGAACAGCCGCTTTGCGGATACCCGGCACGCCAGCTTCAGCAGGTCGTAGTTGGGATCCTCCGGGTTGTAGTTGATGCCCTCCTTCACCTTGAAGATGTGAATGGGGAAAATGGGAGTCTCCCCGTTGCCCAGACCAGCCTCGTTGGCAAGCAGCACGTTCTCAATAACCATTCTGCCCTCGGGGGAGGTATCGGTGCCGTAGTTGATGGAACTGAAGGGGGTCTGGGCACCGGCACGGCTGTTCATGGTGTTCAGATTGTGGATCAGCGCCTCCATCGCCTGGTAGGTGGCACGGTTGGTTTCCTTATAGGCTGCCTTGACCGCAAAATCCTGGATCTTCTTTGCCAGCGCCTCACTGCCGCAGATCTCCGTCAACCCGGGCAGTTCCGCCTCCCGATAGCCGTTGTTGTCCGCCAGGATCGGGATCAGCCCCTGCTCCTGCTGTACCTGGGCAGCCAGCTGCTCGGACAGCTTGTCGCACTCGTTCAGCTCCAGGTCGCATTCCATTGCCAGGCAGCGGGCAATGTTCTGGGCATATCTTGCACGATAGGTTTTCTTCACGCCCTCCGCCATTGCATAGTCAAAGTTGGGTACACTCTGTCCCCCGTGCTGATCGTTCTGGTTGGACTGGATGGCGATGCACGCCAGAGCGGAATAGCTGGCAATGTCATTTGGCTCCCGCAGGTAGCCATGACCGGTGGAAAAACCGCCCTTGAACAGCTTGATCAGATCGATCTGACAGCAGGTGGTAGTCAGAGTCAAGAAGTCCAGGTCATGAATGTGGATATCCCCGTTGATGTGCGCCTTTGCCTCCTGGGGCTCCAGCACATACATTTCGTAAAACTCCTTGGCGGAAACGGAGCCGTACTTGAGCATGGTGCCCATGGCAGTGTCCCCGTCAATGTTTGCGTTCTCCCGCTTGATGTCGCTGTCCTTTGCCGGGTTGAAGGTCAGCTCATTCAGAACCGTCATCAGATTGGTTTTCATTTCCCGGGAACGGGTACGTTCATACCGGTACAAAATGTACGCCTTTGCGGTAGCGGCATGCCCCTCCTCGATCAGGGTCTTCTCCACCAGATCCTGCACCTGTTCCACGGTGGGAACCTGTCCCGGGTACTTCTCCTCCACCAGGGCGCATACCCGAGCAGCGATCTGCATGGCTTCCTCAAAGTTGGTACCGCCTACAGACTGGGCCGCCCGGAAAATCGCATTTGCGATCTTTTCCATGTTGAACGGAACCTTTCTTCCATCCCGCTTGATAATGTGAATTAACATGATCCGGACTTCCTTTCCTATTATTTAGTCATAACCGCAGTATCACAAGATATTGTGGTTATGACTACATCGCTATCTAGTATATCGTACATAGAGGCTTTTGTCAAGAATTTTTTATTTTAACATCCATGATAATTTCCCCTTTAGAGGTTGTTTCTTCAAATCAAAACACAACATCTTGTGGTCGGTTCTTGTCATACTTCTGACGATCTTCTCCCAAAGGACGGTCTGAACAGGATTTGCGGCATCCGGCGAACAAATTTTCTTGTGTTCATTGACAGCAGCTGGATTTCACGGTATAATGGTAGGGAATCAGGCGGTGTCTGCGGAGTCTCCGCACAAATCCAAAGCCGCCGGAACAGGTGATCGGATGAAAATTTCCACAAAGGGGCGGTATGCCCTGCGGCTCATGTATGAGCTTGCCTGCCACGCAGACGAGGGGTATCTGAATATCCGTGCCATCGCCCAGCGGCAGCAGATCTCGGAAAAATACCTGGAGCAGATCATCGCCATGCTGAGCCGGGGCGGCTGTGTGATCAGCTCCCGGGGCGCCCAGGGAGGCTACCGGCTGGCAAAGCCCCCGGAGGCATACACCGTGGGCATGATCCTGCGGCTGACAGAGGGATGCCTGGCACCGGTGCCCTGCATGCAGGAGGGCTGTGCGCCCTGTGAACGGGCAGAGTGCTGCCCCACCCAGTTCGTGTGGGAGGCACTGGACAACGCCATCAGCGGGGTCATTGACCGGATCACCCTGGCGGATATTGTGGCACATGCACGAGGGGAGGCGCAGCAGAAATGAAAAAGGTCATGATCGGCATGAGCGGCGGCGTGGACAGCTCCGTTGCCGCCCTGCGGCTCCAGCAGGAGGGATACGACGTAACGGGCGTGACCCTGAAGCTGTTCGGGGACGAGGATATCATCCAGGCGCCGGACGCCACCCGTACCTGCTGCGCCCTCCGGGACGTGGAGGATGCCCGGAGCGTTGCCTACCGGCTGGGCATTGAGCATCTGGTATTCAACTTCAAGGACGCTTTCCGCAGTCATGTAATGCAGCCCTTCTGTGACAGCTACCTGCGGGGGGAGACCCCCAACCCCTGCATCAACTGCAACCGGCATATTAAATTTGACGCCATGCTCCGCCGGGCGGAGGCACTGGGATATGACTATATTGCCACGGGGCACTATGCGGTACGGCGGCAGGATCCGGAAACGGGACGGTATCTGCTGTGCCGCCCCAAAGACCGGAGCAAGGATCAGACCTATGTGCTGTACAATCTGACCCAGCACCAGCTTGCCCACACCCTGTTCCCTCTGGGGGATCTGGAAAAGGCGCAGGTGCGGCAGATGGCGGAGGCGGCAGGGCTGGTAAACTCCCACAAGCCGGACAGCCAGGACATCTGCTTTGTGCCGGACGGGGACTATGCCGGGTACATCCGCCATGCCACGGGGGCGGAGATCCAGCCCGGAGACTTTCTGGATACAGCCGGCAACCCCATCGGCANNCAGCCGGCAACCCCATCGGCAGGCACCGGGGGCTGATCCACTACACCATCGGACAGCGAAAGGGACTGGGACTGTCCCTGGGGCGGCCTGCCTATGTGGTGGGGAAGGATGCAGCATCCAACACAGTGACCATCGGGGCGGAATCCGACCTGTACACGGACAGCTTTACGGTGCGGGAGCTGAACTGGATCTCCATTCCGGCATTGACCGCTCCCATGCAGGTGACGGTCAAGACCCGGTACAGCCAGACGGAGGTGCCCTGCCGGATCGAGCCGATGGAGGACGGCACCTGCCGGGCAGTTTTTGTAACGCCCCAGCGTGCGGTCACTGCCGGACAGTCCGCCGTGTTCTACGATGGGGATACAGTGGTCGGCGGCGGCATCATCCACGGATAATATATCATACAAACAGCCCGGAGACTGTCAGATCAAACCGCCTCCGGGCTTATTTTGTCAGCAGCATCAGACTGCATTGGTCATAGTGGAAGTGAGCGCACAGCCGAACACATAGCTGACGTATGCATATGCTCCGCTGATCTGGTGTGGATATGCGTCAAACGAATACCCCAATCCGGAAAAATGTGTTTTCTCTTGATGCTGCACACAGAACACGGGGGAACGGTGCAGACAGGAAACCGCAAAGCAATCCAGAGCAAACGCTCCCAGCCATAGCAGCAGCGCAAGCCCGGCAATTCGGATGATTCTCTTGCGGATCAATGTGCATTGCCCCTTTCGGTCATTCATCCCGGTGCAGATAGGTTTCCACAATGTATTTGGGTCGATGCTTGGTTTCCAGATAGATCTTGCCGATGTACTCCCCTACCACGCCGATGGCAAGGAGCTGCAAGCCGCCAATCGCCCAGACGGATACCGCAAGGGAAGTCCAGCCCGGAATGGTAGCGCCCATAAAGTACCGCACCAGACTGTAAATCAGCATCAGCAGACTGATAACAAAGATCACAAAGCCGGTGGAGGTAATGAAGCGGATGGGCTTGACGGACAGGGAGGTGATGCCCTCCATGGCGAAGGCAAGCATCTTCTTCAAGGGGTACTTGGACTCCCCGGCGAACCGTTCCGCACGCTCATAGTACACCTTATCCGTCTTGTAGCCGATCATGGGTACAACCCCCCGCAGGAACAGATTCACTTCCCCGAAGGATTCCAGATTCTGCAATGCCCGGCGGCTCATGAGCCGATAATCCGCATGGTTGTAGACGATGTCCACCCCCATCATGGCAAGGAGCTTGTAATAGCCCTGGGCGGTAAATTTCTTGAAGAAGGTATCGGTTTTCCGCTCGCTGCGCACCCCGTACACAATATCGCAGCCTCCGTCAAACTTTTCGATCATCTCATCCACGGCGTTGATGTCATCCTGCAGGTCAGCGTCCATGGAAATGGCTGCGTCGCAGTGATCCTTGGCAGTCATCAGCCCAGCCAGCAGCGCATTCTGATGTCCCTTGTTCCGGGACAGCTTCACCCCCTGGAACAGGGTATCCCCTGCCACCAGTTCCTCAATGATCTCCCAGGTACGATCCTTGGAGCCGTCGTTGACGAACATGACCCGGCTCAAGGGGGAGATCTTCCCCGCCTGCATCAGACTGTGCATCTTCTCCGCCAGACGGCTGGAGGTTTCGTGCAGCACAGCCTCCTCGTTATAGCATGGAACAACGATGTAAATAATACTACTCATGGTATCCTCTCTTTCGTCAGAAAATGGTAAACAGCTCCGCCAGGTTGTTGAATACCCCGAAATGATCCAGGGCAACCCAGGAGGGGAACTTGAAGGTGTATACATGGGCAAAATTCAGCACCAGAGCTGCCGGCACGGCAACCCCCATACAGAGCCGGGCAACCTTTCTCCAGGTCTCATTCTTGGTGTGCCGGTACAGGTAAAATCCGATGGACAGAGCGCCGATCAGAATGGGCCAGGAGAAATCCGCCGTGTAGCGGATGGCATAGCCGCTTTCCCAGATGGAACAGATGATGACCAGGGGCATGAGCACACAGGTCAGACCGATGATGACGCTCCAGCGGATCCGGTCACGCCTGTTCAGCCGCTTCAGCGCCTTCCCTGCCAGCAGGTAGCACAGCACCGGCAGCGCCAGCCAGATGATGCCGGCGGTATTCCCCGTGTCGTGGAAGTAGTAGCCGTTGATGTTCAGGGTGGTGAATTCCGTAAAGAAGAAGGGGAAAGTCCAGATGAACTTAGGCACAGCCAGCAGATAGTTGTACAGACCGATGAACACAAAGCCCATATGGAACTGGGAACGGGTAAAGTCATTGATGGTCAGAGAGTACTGGATGCCGAAATCCAGGGGGGAGTCAAACCGGGCATAGTTGTACCACAGCTGCACCCCAGCCAGCAGCAGCATGGGCACTGCGCCCCATGCCAGATAGGCGATCCGCTTGGCATTCTGCTTGCCGGCAGCCAGTTGCACCCCGGGGTGTTTGCCTGCTCTGGGCAGCGCCAACAGGATCATCACCACGGCGGCAATGCAGTACACCGCCAACGTAGGGCGGCACAGCACTGCCAGTGCCAGGAAGAAGGATGCAAGCCCCAGCTTCGGACAGGAGATCCTGCCCCGGCTGAGAATATTGGAGGTCATCAGGAAATATGCACCCACCGCCACGCATGCAAAGCCGGAGGCAATGGAAATCTCATAGAACAGGGTGCGTGCCACCACATACCAGATGCCGCTGGACGCCTGCATGACGATCAGTCCCCCCAACGCCATGCCACAGGGCAGGGTACGCTGGAACCGGCGCAGGTATGCCAGATAGGTCAGAGTCAGGAACACCACCCCGATGAGGCCGTACAGCAATACAGCAAACTGGGTGGGGAAATAATGCCCCGTCAGCAGGTGGTAGGGCAGGAACAGGGTCACCACCGGCGCAATGCCGTAGTAGGAGTAGTACTTGCCGTTGTAGAATACATGATCCCACTGGGCGTTCACATTGTCCGCCGACCGGGCACTCCAGTCATAGGGGTTTTCCATGGCAAGCAGACCCGGATCCACCGGAGCCTCCAGGCTCACCTGTCCGGCTTCAAAGGCATCCACCAGCTCCCGGGTGATCTGGTTGCCGGATTCCCGTTCAAAGATCTCCTTGATGGGGCGGCTGGTATCCGCCCACACCAGGCTCACGCATCCAAGGCAGCACACAGCGGTCACCACTGCTGCGGACGCCCGGACAAACAGCTTCTCCCGGTAGCAGGGTCTGCGCAGCAGGGTACTGTGAACGATGCCGTACCCCAGCAGGATCAGAGCCAGGAATACCCCCATGCGCAGCAGGGAAAACCGGAAGGGGATGTCCCGGTTGATGATAATGTTCCGTACGGTGATGGAGTCGTTATCCTCCGGCAGGGTGAATTTCACCCGGAAGGTGCCCACCTTCCCGGACAGCTCGCAGGTGGTAAAGTGGGAACGGGGCGTATCCTTCAGCAGCTGCATATTCACCGTATTGTACCGGTACTCCCGGTGGGTTTCGTCGGTAATATCCACGATCACACTGGCGGATTTGGTGTGATTCGCCAGGGACGCATCCACTGTCAGAGTACCCACCGGCTGATCCAGGTTCTGATAGGTGAGCAGCACCTCGCCCTTCCCCCGGATGGTCAGCTGATCCTGTCCGGCGTCATACACAAAGTCCCCGTTTTCGATGGTCACATCCGTCAGAGACAGCCGCCGTTCCGTGTAATCCCCCATCCACAGGTGAAAGGAATTGAAGTTGAACACCAGCAGCTCCACCGCCGCCAGCACGGCAATGGTGCGGGCAGCAAACCGGAGCATCCGGCAGGTGGATGCAGATTTGCTGCGGATCCAACGAATGGTCAGAGAAATCAGCAGAATGCAGGCGCAGACAGCCGCCAGGAAAAGAAAATAGCCATCCAGCCCCCGGTTGCCCAGAATATGTACCTTGCCCAGCAGCCCCTGTAAAAGCAGGTAGCCGTTTATCCCGTAGGCAACCTTCCCCAGCCGGTTCGCCCACTTCTTCTCCGCCATACTGCCAAAAGCCACGCTCAGCACAAAGCCGGCAGCAAGCAGTCCGATGGCGAACAGAACATATGTCAATATGATCCTTCTCCCCTCTTTGATACCGATTATAGATATTTTTCATTATAGCATAAAGCTGTCCCGAAATCAACTGGTTTTGTATGAACAGTAAAAAAGCCGGCACAAAATTGTACCGGCTTTTGGTATACGGAGAGAATTTATTCAGCCTTGCTGGAATCAGCCCCTGCAGCGTCCCCGGAGGGCTTGTATGCCAGGGGGATGGACTTGCCGTCCTCATCGTAGAAGGTGATGTTGTCAATGTACAGGTCAGCCTGGTTGGGGATACCCCAGCGCATCAGAACCAGCGTTGCACCGTCATAACCAGCCTCATAACGATTTGCATCCAGCAGGATGTTTGCCTCAACATGGGAATAAACCCAGTTGTTCTCCCACTCAGCAAAGGAGAATTCTGTCAGGTTTGCCCAGGTATTCTGGAGCAGACCGCCGTCCGCATCGGTTTTCTTTTCTGCTGCCAGGTTGCCGCCCAGAGCACCCATCACGTTGCCGGGCACCAGCATCTCAGAGCCGTCATCGCCGGTAAACATGCCAACAGCCACGCCGGTGATGTCGCAGGAAATGGACTTGATCTTGTTCAGATTCTCTGCACCTACCAGCTCTGCCAGGTTGAATACCACCTTCGGAACCTTGTAGGTACCGCTGTCGTCCTTGTCCAGAACCTGGACCCGCAGCTGCTTGGTGCCGTTGAACTCCTCAATGGTCAGCTCGGTAGCAGATTCATCGTTCTCGTAGTTCTTTTCAGCCATGGAATGCGCCGTGTACATATCCCCATCCTCAAAGGTAATGGCATTCTCGTCCACGGTGGGAGTGGGAGCCGGACGCTCTGTGGAGGGTGCCTCGGTGGGAGCCTCCGTCGTAGCTGCTTNNNGGGAGCCTCCGTCGTAGCTGCTTCTGTGGTTGCAGCCGCAGTGCTTGCAGCCTCCGTTGCCGCCTGGGAGGAGGAATCCTTATTGTCGCCGCAGCCGGTAACAGCCGCCAGCATGCTGCATGCCAGGAGCAGCGCTGCTAATTTCTTCATGTATAATCTTCCTTTCTGAAAACGAAAGCCCTCTGTTCAGAGAGGGCTTTCAGTCAATGTACCGATTAAAGGGAATCAGTTTCTCTTCTTGCTCACGAATGCAGCCGCACCCGCAATGGTCAGACCAGCCAGAGCC
>NZ_FR894907.1:0-721 GCF_000434255.1 Ruminococcus sp. CAG:379
GGCTGGACAGTCAGTACCTGTCGGAGAATCCTCGTCCGCATGGCTTCGAGAAAATCCAGGAATGGGAGCAGATGAGAACGTTTTACACGGACAGCGCAACCATGAGGGACATCATACATCAGGCAGTCACGACTCCGTAACTGACAAAATCGCACAGGCATTTCAAACAGAAAACCCGTCAGCCGATCAGACTGACGGGTTGAAGATGCAGGAATCAAGCCTTACGGATCAGATTGATGCTGTTTTGAATCATACAGATAATCGTTACAACAACAGCATAAGACTATGTGATACACCCGAAATCTTCGTGCAGATTGGTCTATCCCATCTCCCGATGCTGTATGCCAAAAAGCATTTGCGTGATGCACTGAAACCCAAAAATCCCAAAAAACCACATCAGCACGGATTAACAGTTTCGCAAATTAAAAACATTCCGGAATGGCTTGCGGCACCGGCAATCATTTTTGATTCCATTTCTCCAAATGCAAACGGGAGAAACAGTATCGTTACTGTATTAAACGCAGTCGATCAGGACAACGCACCGTTGCTTGTGACCATTACGCCAAACGGTCAAGGCGTCTATCAGTTGGAGAGCATACCAGCGAATTACATCACCAGCATCTATGGCAAGGAAAACAATTTTGCCACATACATCGAACGTGCCGCTACTGCCGGAAACATTCTGTTTTGGGATAAAAATAAAAGCCAAGATCTATTCAGT
>NZ_FR894908.1:0-9526 GCF_000434255.1 Ruminococcus sp. CAG:379
TGCCAGCAGGGCATCCAGTTCTGCATCGTTTGTCCATGCGAAGGGCTTCTGTTGGTTGCGTCGATGCATCGGCAGACCGCCCTTTGCAAATGAGATCGTGTAAAACTGAATGGTGCGCAGCACAACAGCATTCGGAGCGGATTGCCGCCTTGCATCCGCCACACGCTGTGCAAGCTGTTGCTCGTAGCGTGCTTTTGCTGCAAACCGATTTCGCAGCGCCTGTTCGCTGTAGTACTCGCCCAGACCCTTGAGCCGCAGGAAGGAGCCGCCGTGTTTCGGCTTGACAGAGATGTACTTGCCCTGCTTCACTTCATAACCGGCAGCATGCAGACGGTCAAGCAGCTCCTCGAAGTCCTTGCTTTGCATGAGCAGTCTGTCAATGTCATTGCGAAGCTGCTCACGCTGATTGGTTTTTGGGCTGTACTCCTTTTCGATCTTCCGAATCTGATCCACATAGCACTCCTGTGCTTCAAATCCGTTCTCCGTTTCCCGGTACGGAATTTGCAGCGCATCCAGCTTTGCTTGCACATACGCTTGTTTTTCCGGGAGCGTGTAGAAGAATGCTTTGTAAGGGGAGCGTTTTTCTTTTTTCAGCTTTGCGGTTTCATGCTCCAGAGCAGCCAACCGATCCTTGAGCCGCCGGATGCTTTTTTCCTCGTGATCCATTTCGGTCACAGTGTTTGCATCCCGAAGCTGTGCTCGCAGCTTTTTCAGATCTTGTGAGTACTTGAAGTCCTCAACGGTCATGTGCGCATAGTGGGCATTTTTATCTTCACGCACAAAGCCGTGCCGGTGCAGGGTGCGCTCCATTTCTCTGCGCTCGGCTTCCTCCCACGCTACCAATCGATTTTGAATTTTTCCCTTTGCACGGAAGCCCATTTCATCCAAAGCTTGTTTCATAGAAACGCCTTTGGACAAGCCGTTCTTTCTGCCCTTGGTGTAGAAGGGAACAAAATTGATATGAAGGTGCGGACTCGCTTCGTCCATGTGCAGCACTGCATTGAATACATAGAGGTTTGGATTACGTTGCTGAAAAGAAAACATGTAATCGCCAAGCATCTCCTTGGCAATCTCTCCACGCTGGCTTCCACAGGCAGCAGTTTTCACATCGCCAAATTGCACTACGACTTCGTAGAATGCTTCTTCTCGTTTGCTGGCAGCGATCCTGGCATAGTAATCATCGATCATTCTGTCTTTGCGATACTGTTGGTCGTTGTATTCCTTGACAGCCTGATCGAACAGGTGGTGATAGGCTGCACGCACATCCTGCTGTCTGTACGTCACATTTTCTTTTGTCCGGCTGGGGTCAATGTTGGCGGCAATGAATTTCCGGTTGTTGTGCCGGAGGTTCGCTCCGTGAGGACAACTTGCCTTGCCCAGCGTAAAACTGATGCTGTATGCGTCCATATTCTCGTCCTTCGCTCCTTTTTCTTTTCAGCCTAGTGCGCTGATTTTTTCAGCACACCGCATTTTTGCGGTGCTTGAAGTACCCGTTCTGACGGAATGGGTACAATTTACCCAATACCTGTTTTGTCAAACGCAAAAGCGTTCGATCAAAACAGAATTCTCGCTCCGCTCCAATATTGGGCAAAGTCTGCGACCTTGACGGCTAAACCGCTGCACAATTCCTTTTCGGGAGAACCCAAAAAGTTTTTCTCCGAAAAATGATTTGCAGCGTTTTGTCTGCTCCGCAGATTGGGGATTCCCAAACCCTTTTCACCACAGAAAATATTTACAATCATACGATTTCACCCTTTCTATTTTTTCCGAGTTCAGAAAAAAAGTCATGTGGTTCAGAGTCTGATACTGCGCTGATATAAACAGTCAGAAGCATGATCAGTGCGGATGCTTCCTTCCCGTAGAGGATGACCGCTGCACGGTCATCCCCCTTTCGCTGTTCCTTTTTTGAGAACCGCAGGATGGTTTGTTTCAATTGACCTGCCAACTGTGCGTAACGATTGCCGGTGTCGATTTCTTCAATCCTTGCGAGGGCAGATAACAAATAATTGGTCAGTTCCGGAGAAAGGAATAGTGTTTCCGGTTTATCCTTGGCTTTGATTTTTTTCTCCATTTGGATCACCTCATTCTTCTTGACAACGCCAGATTTGGTCTTTCATTTTGATTTGTCCGTTCCAGCAATTCCGGCTCAGGCTGCTGCCGTTCCAAGTGTGCATCCAGATTGCTGGATTTGAAAACCAGCAGCTCATTCCAGTCTTTAAAGCCCTGCTTGTCGAGCTGTTCAATCACACCTTTCGGACGAACAAATCCATTCTCTTTTTCAAATCGGCGACCGGCATCGTCATTGTCAACGCAGGAAAAAATCTCGACTCCCTCTGCTTGCAGCTTCAGCGGAATCGTCGGCTTCAACCCTGCCATCGACACCAGAACAGCACCGCTCATTTTCTTCTTGTCGCAAAATTTGTAGAAGCTCATCAGGTCAATGGCTGATTCAAAAATGTATGCACGATGGATTTTTCCATCCTTCGCCGGTACGGGATGAAATATGAAAGCACTTTCTCCCGTGCCGGTTGCGATCCCTTTGTATCGCTTGAATGAATTCAGTCCCTGAATCTCACCACCCACAACTTTTCCTGCTGCATCTTTGTGAACAAAGACTGCGTTTGCATTGCGATATGTTTTGGATTCTCCCGTTGCCGTTGTTGCTGTAACCATGCGTTCGGACTGGTACAGCAGACCGGCATGCACCAACTCCTCAATGATCGATGCAGGAATTTTTCTTGATTGACACATGTATGCAAATAACTGCCGCATGTTTTTTGATTGCTCCGGCATTTGCAATTCTCTTTTCTCCGGGGTAGAGTGGTCAGGCTTTGGCGGTGCTGTGTACTGGGGCTTATACTCTCCGGTATGTTCCTTTGAACGAACTGTTGTAATATCCTTGCCTGTCAATTCAAACACAGCCTGTTTGAAATCTCTGCCCAGGACTTGCACCAGGCAGTCGATGGAGCTACTGCCGCCCTTCCCGGAATAATGATGAAACCAAAGATTTCTGTCCGGATTGACGCACAGTCCGGAGAATTCTTTGATATAATACTCTGCGCCTTTTTTCTCCACTGTGTAGCCGCTGTTCTGAAAATAGTCAAGCAGATTTGCCCTGCGTGCAGCTGCACTGAGCTGCTTGAACTCATCGTTGTTCATGTTCTCCTCCTTGTTGAAAAGAAAATGCCCTTACAAAAACTGCAAGGGCAATTTCAATTTTTGATTACATGGTCGGCGGTAAAACCTCACCGCTTGTGTTTGGGTTCAGATCATTGTCATCGTCACTTTTCGCAAAACTTTCCCGTTTCTTTTTTTCCTCGGCGGTTTCCTCAATGGGCTGCTCATCTGGATCCAGAATTGCCGCTTCCATTTCCGTGATGCCCAGAAGCTCTGCTTCAACCTGTGCCAATTCCGACTGCGCTTGTTGCAATTCCTGCTCATGGGGGAATGCAACTGCAAGCCGTTCTGTCGCCTGAACCAGATCAGCGTTCAGCTTTTCAATTCTGTTTTCACATTTTGTTTTTTCATTTGCAATGCCATTGTTCAACAGATTTAAAAGCCGCTGCGCATTGTTACTTTTGTCGTGGATTTCCGCTGCTGTGCGATAAGCCACCGGACTTTCGCCCTGTACAGCAAATGCAAAGCCTTGCTGTAAACCAACCAGTTCCACCGTAACTTGAAAGTCATTGATCTTAAAACACGGAACTTCATTAAACGGTGCGTTTGATTTTTGTATGAGCAGTTCTTGCAGATATAGATTGATGTCCTCCTGCTTGGTCAGCGTATTGCCTGTTGCCGTTGTAACGGTCAGATCTTCGATTTTGCCCTCCGGATTTCTCAGGCGGTCAACTGTTTCGATATCGCATTTGATACTGTCAATACGGTCACGGAGCGCAGCGACTTGCTCCGGAATGGCTGCGACCGTTTTGCGCATCTCGCCGGTTTCCCGTTGGAATTCCGCTTTCGCAAACTGCAATTCCGAAACCTTCATGCCCAATTCAATACGCTTGCGGAAGTTGTCGTTGCCCTCTGCTGCTGCTTGCATTTCGCCGTATGTGAGAACTTTATCGTCACAATCCTCAGAAATACGAGCCGGTGTTTCATCATCCAGCAGCTGCGCAATGAACCTTGCCTTGTCGGTAACGACTTGATACAGGTAGCTGTCCATTGTCCCTTCGGTGATGTAATTGAAAATCTGTACTTCACTGAATGAATTCCCCTGGCGGAGGATACGTCCCTCACGTTGTTCAAAATCACTTGGTTTCCAGGGGATATCCACATGATGTACGGCAGCGAGACGTTCCTGCACGTTTGCACCCGTGCCCAGAGTGCTGGTAGAAGCGATTACCACACGATATTTTCCTGCGTTGATATCCCGGAAAATATCCTCACGGTTTTTCGCTTCAGACTTTGGAGCGAAAATAATTTCCTCTGCCGGAATCCCCTTTGCAATCAGCTCATCCCGAATGTAGTCATAGACGGAGAAATTCCCGGCATCCGAGTTGACGGCTACATCTGAAAAAACAATCTGCACACCCTTCTGGGTTGCCGTTTCCTGATATACCTGGAGCACCTTGTCAACGCATGCATCCACCTTGCTGGTCTTTGCATCCGTAAACCCTTCCGGTACATCGATCTCGTGCTTTTGCAGCAGAGCAGCGACAGCAGCATTGCATAGCCCGGTCAGCCGTGCTTCGTTGGTTATGACAAGCATGTTGTCATCGTGCGGATCCACGCTGCCCTCAGAGATCCGTTTTGCACGTTCCACCAGTGCTTTTACAAATGCCTTTTGTTCCGGTGAAGCGGGTACGGAAATGATTTGCGGTTTTCCGGTTTTGAGTGACGGACGGGGCAGATCCAGCTTTTTTGCAGATTGGATATCTGCGAATTCCTTATACATGGACATGAGTTCCGGCAGATTGGCAAATTTGGAGAATGCTGTTTTCAGCTTCAGCTCACCGGTTGCACTCTGTTTGTGCTGTGTAGTGACCTTTCCGAATGTTGCCGCCCAGTCATCGAATCGTCCCACACCGGCAGCAGCCAGCAGATCGGGACGAAGATAACGCAGCATTACATACAGTTCTGTCATGGAGTTGCTTACCGGTGTGCCGGTGCAAAAGAGCAGATGCCCTTGCCCCAGCTGCTCATTGAAGTAGTCGCATTTCATTTGCATATCCTGGGCTTTCCCGGATGCAGCAGTGGTAACGCCGGATACATTCCCCATTTTTGTGGTCACAAACCCGTTCTTATAGCCGTGAGCTTCATCTACCACAAGGTAGTCAAAGCCCAGCTGCTCAAAGTTCAACAGAATGTCCTTGCCCTTTTGCTTGGACTTTGGATTCATAATATTCTCAAGGCGGACTTTCAGCTTTTTCTTGCCAGTTTCGATTTGCTTGGTTGTGGCATCCTTCCGGTTGCCGTTTGCTGAACGTGCTTCACGGAGCATGTCTTCCAGATCATCCAATTGCTTTAATAGGTATTTCTGCTGGAATTCCTGTGACATGGGCATTTTTTCAAATTGCTCTACGGACACGATTACCGCATCGTAGTCGCCGGTTGCCACACGTGCGGCGAACAGATCTCGCTTGGCTTCAGAGGAGAGATCCGCAGCCGACATGGTCAGCAGCTTTGCATCCGGATAGAGCTTTCTCCACTCCCTTGCAGTTTGCTCCGTCAGGGCTTTGGGTACCACCACGCATGCCTTGTTGATCAAGCCAAGCTGTTTCTTTTTCATAACTGCTGTCTGGAACACGGCGGACTTTCCTGCGCCGACAACATGCGCTGCCAGCGTATTACCGCCGTATACTGCACGGGCAACACAGTCACGCTGATGGGGACGCAGGGCGAATGCAGCGGACTGTCCGCCGAATGTCAGGTGCGACCCGTCATACTTGCGTCCGACCAGGGAATTGAACAGATTGTTGTATCTGCGCTCATATTTTGCTTTGCGTTCCGGATCAGCAAAGATCCACTCCGAAAACTTTGTTTCGATCAGCTTGGCTTTCTCCATAGCTTTCCTGGTTTCAACCGGGTCAGTACGGGATATCATCTTGCTGGGATCCCTGGGGGATGATACGCTAGTCATGACCGCAATCCGACGCTGATTCAGCATCTTTTGAGCGATCTCATACATGGTCAGCTTGTTCGTGCCGTATGTAGTGCCTTCATTGACGTTAAGATCCTTTCTGCTTCCGGCTTGCAGTATGTCGAATTCACCGGTAATCGGCGAATATTTCACCTCACAGCGTGTATCTTCTGCTCGTCTGCCGGAAAGCTCATGCAGGAATTTTGTGTAATCCTCCGGATCGATCCACGGACAACCCATGCGGACTGCAATTTCCTCGGCATGAATGTCTTCCGGTATAACAGCCCTTAGCGCATCTATGTTGCGCTGGAATGCTGGATCCTCTGCTGCCCGATCCTGCGCACACACCAGCTTGCGGCGTATATCACCGGAAAGGTATTCTGCACGTTCCACAATGTCGGAAAATGGTTCACCGGTGATCTCCTGTTCAGGATCCCGGAATACCATGCCCCGATCCAACAGGTCTTTCTGAATTTGCTGTGTCAGATCTGCAAATGGTGTATCTGGATGCTGCGCCTGCAGCAGCGTTGCCATATACGGGATATTCGGCTTTCCTCGTTGATCCAGGGAAACCTGATAGGCTTCTTCCAGTGTATCAACAGCAGTGATCTCCAGTACTGGGTTGACTGTGCGCTTGTGGAAGATCTCTGCTTTGTAATAGGTCTTGGATCCGGTATCGTATTCTTCCAGGGATTGCAGCAGTGCATAATCTGCATCCGCAGCAAACGCCTTTTTGACAGCATCGGAGTTCAGGTTCCCGTACTTTGCAGTGAATGCGTCATACTGCTGATTCAGAAACTGACGCAGTGGTACAAGCTCATGATCTCCAGCTGCTGTTTTCTGCTTGTCGATCAACTGGCGTGTGACAGAACGTAGCCCTATCAGGCGTTTCAGTCTGTCCATGTCGCTGGATGAGCCGGTAATCTCTCGCATAGTCGTACCTTCATTATAGTAGACCTTCTGGTCTTTTACCTGGTAGGTGAACTGTTTGCCCCAGGGCTGGATGTATCCACGCCGCTCCTGTGCAGCCTTTTCACGTTTTGTGACTATAATCTTGGTGTTGAGCTGCTGTATCGCCTGGTCAAGCTGTTTTTTGAGGTCTGTTCCGACAACGGGATCACAGGTCAATCGGTCTTGGAAGGAAGTCTTGCGCATAGTTCCCAGGATCATCTGCGGATTTTGCACGAAATAGGAATTGATGCGTATATCCTGATTCGCTTCTGAAATGGGTGTAACATAGCACCAGTCCGGCTTGGGTGCATCCGGTGAAAGCGGCTGCACACGCTTTTGCAGAAAAACAATGTCCGTTGGAACGCCTGTCCCTGCTTCAGAGAATGCTGTGTTGGGCAGTCTGATTGCGCCAATCAGATCGGCTTGTGATGCAAGGTGCTCACGCACCTTGGGGTTTTTCTTGTCCAGCGTGCCGGTTGAGGTTACGAATGCTACCACACCGCCGGGAGCAGCCTTATCAAGTGCTTTCCGGAAAAAAGCGTCATGAATCAGCCAATCCTGTGTATAATTGGGATCATTCATTTTATAGTCGCCGAACGGCACGTTGCCGATAACCAGGTCAAAGCTATTGTCCGTCTGACCGCTTTGCTCAAAGGCACTGTGTATGATTTCCACGTTCGGGTTGTCCATATTCAGCCTTGCTGCAATTTGTGCGGTGATGGGATCTAGTTCTACGCCAACCACACCGGCATTACCGATGCTGTGGGGCATTCTGGTAATGAAATTTCCCGTGCCGCAAGCCGGTTCCAGCACCCGGGAATCACGGGGAATCCCCATGTTCTGCACTGCCTTATACATGGCATCGATGACAATCTGTGGTGTATAGTGGGCATCCGTTGCACTTGCTTTGGCGGAAGTATATTCTTCAGGGGTCAGCAGCTTTTGCAGCCGTTCACGCAAATCTGCGTAGCGACCGGATTTGGCATCGAAGACTTGCTGCAAGCCACCCCATCCGGAGTATTTGCGCAGTCGGTTATCAGAATTCTCCTTGCAATTCCACTGGTTGCGCTTTTTGTCATAGAGGGGTTGTTCCTCTGCTTCGCAGCGTGCAAGACGCTGCAACTCACGAATGGCTTCTATGTTGTCACGCACCTTTTGCAACGGTGCTTTTGCATAGACGATTTTCGGCAGGACATCCGGCACAGGGGGCAGTTCGGATTTTCCCCTGACTGCAATTGCAGACTTCCGGCTCATGACATCTTCCACCTTGCGACCACGCCGTTTTGTCTCTGTGGCGAAATGATCCAGCATCCGCTTGCAATCTTCCTGGCTGATTTGTGCATCATCGCCGTAGTACAGTTTCACGTCCAGCTGCATATCTGAACCATCCCCATAGGATTCAAAGATACCCACATGGTTTGAATCAATGAATCTCAGATTCAATTCTCCAAGTCCATGCTCCTCGGAAAAAGCGTTCAGCACTTGGCGCAGATGGGCATTTTCGTCCACCTTGACCGGTTCAGTCTGTTCCGCTTCCACTGTCGGAGCATTGTGCATATCCGGTATCAGCACAGTCTCCTGACCGGTTTTGTCATGATATCTGGTCAGCACCCGGTCTGCCGTCTGTGCGTTTTTCAAATTTTGCAGGAATGTCTGCTCCAGGGATGCTTGCAGCTTGGTATCAACATGCCCGGCTTCATCAGCAACCTCCACATAGTAAGTACCGTGAGGTGGTACACCATCCTGCCGGAACGAGAACACATGTGCGGTTTGCTCATTGTGATCGAGCATGAAAGTAATATCCGGGTCACGCATGATGTCCCCATTCTGTATGTAGGTGGTCATGAATGAATACAGCCCTTCTCCAATCTGCTCAATGGATAACGGCTCATAGCCGCTGTCCGGATCCGCTTCGTAATGCTCATATGTGTGTTCACCGCTGACCAGCTGCGGATACATCTCTGACAGCTGTCTGTAGAGCTGCTCCGGTCTGGACATCTGTCCGAACTTCTTTGCTTTTTCAGTGAGTTCGGGTGTAAAGTTGACACTTGTGTCAACTCTTTCGTACAGGATCACATCCCCGGCAGCCAGGTCAGCTATTTTTGTTGATTTTGATTCTGCGTTGACACTTGTGTCAACTTTTTGCGGATCAGTCTGATCGAACAGGGAAGGCTGTGCCGCTCTGGAAGCCAGAAAGTCTTGCAGTTCCTGTGATGCTTCCAAGGATTCCAGACCGGATTGCAAAACGGATTCTGTGAAGATTTCTCCTGGATTAAGCGTAAACAGCAGCGTGCTGAACACTTCACTTTTCCCATCTTTTACGATCAGATCATAAGCCCTGCCGTCACTCCGGTAGGACTTATCTTTTTTGACGAATACATTCAGATCTTCCAGATTGTGTTTTGCGGCGAAAGCAGCCAGCATTGTGGTTCTACGCTCTGAAGTGATCGGCTTTTTCGGATCAAAAATTTGCAGATTGCTATTGACAAT
>NZ_FR894909.1:0-3777 GCF_000434255.1 Ruminococcus sp. CAG:379
CGGATATGTAGGCCTGCTGCGCCGTGTTGGCGGTGGTCAGGGTCAGATTGTGCATGGTGCCCAGGGTGTTCTCGTAGCCAGCCTGCAGCATCTGCAGCATGGCCGGGGATGCACGCAGATCGGTGGGCTGCAGCCCGGCAGCGGTGTATAGCCGGTTATCTGTTTGTACGGTTTCCACCCCGGCATCCTCAAACAGTGCCCGCACCATGCTGTCCGTGGCGTTCGTCCGCTGGGCAATCTCCCGGATGATGTCCTCATACAACAGCCCCATTTGCTGTGCCTGTCTGATCTGGTGCTTGGCGGTTTCTGTGACATACCCGGTTTTGACAATGCGCCGGGCAATGTCCGATACAACCGCATTGTCGTAGGCATCCAGCAGCTCCGTCAGGGAATCCGTGCAGTGCAGCAGGTAGTCCGGCGTCAGCATCAGATATCACCGCCTGCAAACAGGGTAGATGCAGCTGCCTTGTATTCCGCTGCTTTGGCTTCGTCACAGTCAAAGTACCAGGCGATAAACTTGGTATCCGACAGCAGCCCGGCAGTGTGCATCTGCATCCGGCGTGCAAACTCCTTGTCCGGGTCCTCCATGACCCCGTCGCCGAACTCGTAGCATTCATGGTATCTGCCCTGGGGTGTCAGCTGATACACAGCGCAGCAGTCATTGATGGCACTGGTCAGCTGCCGCAGTCCGGCACGGATGTTCCCCTGAATATCAGAAATAGCACTGTAGCAGCGCTGCCTGGATGCCCGCACCTCCTCGGCAGTTTTTTCCACGCTCTGGGGATCCGACAGCATCCCATATGCCAGGTTGCAGTTGAATTCGATCCGTTTGAAAATGCCGTCCAGCCCGTGGAACAGGGATGTGTCCCGGATCTGGGGGCTGAAAATCTGCAGCCCCAGCTGGGCGTCCGACGGATCTGCGTTGTACCGCCGATACAGGCGATTCGCAGTATCCGGCAGGATCAGCCCGGAAGGGGTGGGCTTCAGGAAATCTGCCGGCGCATCAATGGCAGTCTGGGTGGCTTCAAATTCCCACTTGATTTTTTCCCAGTGCTGATCTGCATCCCGGATCAGGTCAACCGCCTCGGCGTACACGGACATGCCCATGGGGCTGTCCGGATCCACCGTGTTGATCGCCGGAATGCACATGTAGGCAAACAGGGGACCGCCCAGATCCATGTAGCTGCGTTCCGGCTCCAGATCTGCCCACAGCCCTGTCTGCCGCAGGGAGCATGGATCTCCCAGCATGTCCACGCTGGGAGACTGAAACACCTGATTGCGGATCCTGCCGGTGCCGTCCGGGTGGAATTCGTGGATTTCCAGCTTGTGATAAAACCGGTCTCCGTTTCGGTAGGTGTCCAGGAATACGGCAGAAATCAGTCTGCCGTCGTCATCGTAGGAAATGGGGTAGATCTTGTCAGCCGTAATGTAGTTGACCCGGATCTGGTGTCCGTCATACACCGGTCGCAGCACCACACCGCCGGTGGCACACATCAGGCGCACCCATTTCTTTGCGTCCGTCATGGTCTGCTGTAAGACCCGGTCGATGTATGCCCCGCGTTGGGATCCGCTGACGGAAATGGATGCGCCGAACAGGGTCAGCCGTGCAAATTCGTCCACGATCTTCACCGGCAATCGCAGCCCACGGACACGGTTGCTGACCCACGACTGCTCGTTGCACAGCATGTTCCGCCACAGCCGGATCCTGTCCCGCATTTCTCCGCTCATAGCGATCCGGATGCCGGTGGCCTTTTCAATTTCCGATTTGTTAATCATGCACATCACCTCCTATGTCTGCCAGAATCGTGCGCCGCAGTACCGTGTTTACCAGATACCGTAGCTCGTCCATACAGTGGTCGTTTTCCTTGATTACCTTGTCCGTTGCCTTATCGTCCCACCGATAAAGTGCGAATTCACGCAGAATTCCCCTGCAGCTTTCATGCACCAGGATCCTTCCGTTCTGAATCAGGGTCGCGGTCCGGCTGATCCCCGGCAGCACCTCATTGTGGGCTTTCCGCACGGAGAATCTGCCGTGCCGGCGAATGCACTCGATGAAGCTGGCAGCGGAAGGATCCACGATCACATGCTGGATCGGTCGGTCGCCTGCCAGCTGCTCCAGGGCGGCGTAGTGCTCCTCATCCGTCCGCATGGTGCGTTCTTCTTTGCTGTTATAATAGTACTCTGCTACCCGGATGGCGTTCCGTGGGCTGACCGCCCATAACCCGGCTGAAAACGGGTTGATGGTGCCGTAGTCGATGGCAATGTACCACTCCACGTTCTGGGACAGACGGATATCTCCGTGCAGCACATATCTGTCCGACCAGTTGGGATAGACCAACCCCTCCGCCATGCACCACAGTCCCTTGATGTACCGGTCATAGAATACGCCGGTGTACAGGCGCTCATAGCGTTCCCGGATCTTCTTGTCCAGGGCGTAGTTGTCCTGCATGGTAAAATGCAGATGCAAGGCGTTCTTTTCCGTTTTTTTGCAGATCCATTCTTTGTAGAACCAATGCTCGGCGCTGTCTGGATTGCAGTTGAACCACAGCCGGGATCCGCTGACGGAGCATCTGGCTGCTGCCTGTTCCACAAATGACCGGGGCATCAATGCAACCTCATCCAGAAAGGCTCCTGCCAGGGTAATGCCCTGGATCAGGGCAGCAGAGGATTCGTCCTTTCCGCCGAACAGATAATACCGGTTGGTATGGCTGCCGTCCGTTATTTCCAGATAGTTGCGGCTGACGTACTGGCGGATCTCGAAGATCCCCTCCACCCAGGTCTGCAGGGGCGTGATCACGTTGCGTCTCAGGCTGTCAATGGTTTTGCCACACAATGCAAACGTCTGATGGTCAAACCGGGACAGGGACCAGATCAGGAAGCCTACGGACATGGACATGGTCTTGCCGCTTCTGACGGAGCCGTCGCAGATGATAGCATCGTAGTGATCCGTATGCGGGTCAGCCCACCACAGCATGGCTTTTCGCTGCTTGGGGGACATGGTTTTATACCTCATCTTCTGCCTCCAGTCCCTCCCGGATAATTTCCAGCAGATTATTTTCCGGCTTTGGCGTCACATCCGATTCCAGCAGTTGCAGGATTGCCTGCAGGTTGGGTGCAACCTGCCGCACCCGGCGGCGCTTGTGCCGTCTGCCGGCGGAATCCACGCCGGTTTCCGTCTCCACATATTCGCCGCCCAGGGCTGCCGTGATCAGGGCACGCTTGGTTTCTGCGGCCACCAATTCCGGGTGTGCCTGCAGATAGGCTGCAAACTCCAGTCTGCGCTCGGAGAACTCTTTCAGCATACGTTCCCGTTTCGCTTTGCTTTTGGTGTTTAAATAGGCATCAAACAGGGATTTCAGGCTGTTTGCATCCTGTTTTTCCTCCTGTTTTCTGGCAGCGTCGTAGGCTGCCAGATTGTCCTGCAGGGACCGGATCCCTGCGTCCTTCAATGCTCCCATGCAGGGCATCTCCTTTCATGCGTAAAAACACGCCCTACAATGCGCTGTAAGGCATGTTTGTTTCCGGGGGTATCATTTCATGGGCAGAATCGTTTAAACGATTTTAAACAGCGTAAATTCGATTTTAAACAGGCATGCTCCGCCATTCCGGATTTCGGGTTGAAATCAGGTGGCTGGCATCATGCAATCCTGCGCGACACCGGGGGACGTATCAACCCCGGTGTCTGCCATCAGGTCGGTTTGTTAGACGTATCGCACCGCCAATGTAATGCGGTGCAGCTTGCCCGCAATGCTGATCCGGATCGTTGCCCGCCGCTGC
>NZ_FR894909.1:3798-7023 GCF_000434255.1 Ruminococcus sp. CAG:379
GGATCGTTGCCCGCCGCTGCCGTGGATTGTGTTCCACTCGCCCGGCGTAGCTGCAGATCAGCCCGGACACACACTGCATGCTGCCGTCCGGCCGGATCCGGACCTCGGATGGGGCGATGGGCTTGCCACCATTGTGCAGCAATCGGATGTATTCTGCTTCGTGTTCCGGCAGCGGCTCCGGGGCGCCGTGCCCCAGGAACCGAATGATTCCCACACAGGGCATGATCCGGTGATAGTCGGCGTCCGTCAGCTCCAGATCATCCAGGAACACATACCCCGGGAATACCGGGTATTCCGCCTCCCACCAGGTGCCGCCCCTGCGGTGCAGTGCGATCCGCCTTGGGGCATAGGATCGGTAGCCCAGTCGCTCCAGGTCACGAACCGCATAGTCATCCTGGCCGGGTTTGGTCTGCAGCACGTACATCATGGTGATTTCTCCTTCTTTTCGTCCAGAAACGCCCGCAGCTGCTTGTACAGCTCCGGTCGCTCCGTTGCCATGGCGTCAAACAATGCACCGGCAAACTGGTCAGCCCCGTTCTCCAGCAGTTCCTTGCTGCGCACATCCACCTGTTTCTTGTATGCCACCGCCCGGGTCAGGGCAACGGCAGATTTGATCAGTTCATCAAAATTCTTGGCCTGCCGCTGCTCCTCCGGCATGCCGTTGATGGCGTCCAGCAGCTGGTGGCTGATCAGGCGCAGGATACCGTCCGTAGGATCCAGATTGGGGTACTTGGCGGTCTCCTCCATGATGCCACGGAAATTCTCCTGCGCCATCCGCAGGGCTTCGGTGGTCTCAGCAAACCGTGCCGCATACCGGCAGACCGCGGACTGGGACACCTGGGTGCCGTTGGATGCCAGGTAGTCCACGATATCCTTGTATGTGAAATTCGCTCGCAGCATCTCCTTGACGGTTTCCTGAATCTGCGGCTCCAGCTGGTCAATGATGGCGTGTCGGCGATTGGCCATGACCTACACCTCCACGCATGCATCCTGCTTGCAGCCCGCCAGCAACCGGATGCCGTCAGCGGTCAGCTTTGCCTCGATTTCCTCCCACCGGGTATCCGATAGGGAAGCAGGCTGCTGAGATACCACATGCCGCAGCTTGATGTAGCCGCACTCGGTCAGGTAGTTGACACTGTCCACGATCTCCCCGTGCTCCATGTCCGGCAGGGCATATTCGATCTCACGCAGTTTCTTGTAATCATACCGCAGGATATTGATGGTACGCAGCACCCTGCCATTGTTAGCCACGAAATTGCCGGCTGCAATCCGTCGGCGGATCTGTTCTTTTTCGTCCATGCTATTTACCTCCCCGGATCTCCAGCAGAATGTCCATGATCCGGTCCAGCTTCCGGCGGGTATCCGCCTGCTCCCGGAAAAAATCCTCCTTGGTGATGTAGTCCTCCTTGACCTTGGCGATGTCCTCCCTGCACTTATCCAGCTCCGTGATAGTCCTGCGCAGGAAGAATGTCAGCGCCCCCACTGCCAGGCTGATCACGCCCTCGACAATTGCCACGATTACGTTGATGTCCATGATCTATCCTCCAAACAAAAATGGTATAGCTCGATCTCTCTGATCAAACTATACCATTTTAATTATGCAATGTAAAACAACCGATATTGCCGGGTTTATCCCTGTTTAAACAGGGGCAGCTGGTCATCCGTGGGTTCGTTTTCGATCCGCTGCTTTTCACCGCGCACGATCTTATGGACGGTGTTGTCCGCCAGATCATATTTAATCGCCAGCGCATGGGCATTGCAGCCATTGTATTCGCGGCGGATCCTGCGATCCCGTTCGTCCTTTAGGATAGACGCTATTTTGGCAATGTAGATGGAGCTGCCGCCATAGGTCTGGGCAAGCGTTCTGTACGCATCTATCCCAATGCACTCTGCTATCTCCCGCTGTTCACCCTCCAGATCCGTCATTTCAATGTCGTTGTGATCCATGCGCTGCCTCCCATCTACACGTTGATCATTTCTTTTGCTTCTCCAGCTCCGCCAGCCGTTCCGCAGCCTGCCGGATGACGGCACAGCCATGTACACCACAGCTGTGCTCATATCCACACCCCAGGCAAGCCAGGCTGCCGGTCTGTACCATCAGACGCCGGAGGGCCTTGATCAGCTCCTGATCTGTCATATATTCACCCCTTTCTGTCTCGCTTCAGCTTCTTGACCTCCGCCGAATATTCCAGCCGCTTCAGGGACTCAATCAACTGTGACCCCTGTTCCTGGGTGAAAAACCGGAACGGGTTTTTCGCCATCATGTTTGGACGTTGCCCCACGAAGCGTTCAGCCGCACCTGCCAGCCGATCTGCAGGCGGAACTTCGGATGGATCCGACTCGCACACACTGTAGATCAGCCGCCAGCATTTATTGATCTGTGATGGGGTCATCTGCCCCGGCGGGTATACGCTGGGATCCGGAGCAGGCTTGCGCCTGTTGGCATCCGGAGGTGCACTCCGTTTGTCCAGCTCCCGGATCACCTCCCGGGCTTCTGCGGCGGTCAGCTGCCGGATGCTGTCCTTGCCGGTGACGGCATACACCAGGGCGTGCAGGTCGTCTCCATCGCCCTTGGTGGACATGCCCAGATCCCGGGCTGCGGCGTAGATCCTGGATATCTGGCTAGTTGATATCGTCGTCATCGCTGTTACCTCCGATCAATACAGCCATGATCAGGGCGCCGGTGATGCCGCCCAGGATCAGACCAATCAGGAATAGTGCCATTCTGCATCCCTCCTTATCTCGTGCCCTGTTTGTACGATGCACAGGGTCGGAAGATCCGGGCGTTCAACCCCCTGTCTGTGATGTGCTGTACTGCCGCCTGTTCAGCCAGAAAAACCAGATAGACGATTGCGCCGCCTTCTCGCTGGGCGGCAAGATACCTACCGGTGATCCGGTTCTTGATGCGCCAAATGCGGTAGATCATGTGTCGTCCTCCTCGTCAGCTGCGCTGCCGGCTCTCCGGATCACCACTTCATAGTGCTCCCCGGAAGCGTCTGTGAATGAGACGGTGGCCTCCTCCAGCCCACACGTTTGCAAAATAGCTATGCTCGTACTGCAGAATGTTGCCATTGCTTCTTCGTTGCTTTTAAAATCCACCATACTCTGATTCTCCCTTCATTTTTTTGCCCGGTGCCAGCGCTCCAGCACAGCATCCGTATTCCTCATCGCTGCCCGCCAGCACCCTTTGACCAATGCTGCACCCGGCGATCATAACGCAGTCAG
>NZ_FR894909.1:7073-12191 GCF_000434255.1 Ruminococcus sp. CAG:379
TATGCGTCTATGTAGCTTACTGCGTGCTTGTTGCGGCCAATGTTCATGTACTTTTTCGCAGCCATGGCTAGAACCGATTCATCAGGGACTTGTAGTCATCCAGGTTGTAGCTGTGGGACTGCTCCGGCTGCTGGGGCAGCGTGACCTCATCCTCCCACCGATGGTCATTCAGGTACGATGCCGGGTAGGGGATATACAGCCCGTCCTGCTTCTTCCAACGTTCTGTCCGCTGTTTGCACCGAATGTCTGCCAGGATGATATCTAGCAGTTCCCGGGTCATATGCAGCCTGGCAAACGCCCGGATTGCTTTGGGCTTGGCCACCTTCTTGGGGTAGGCCTCCCAGAATTCATCAAATAACGGATTCCCCGTCGGGGTCGGTGTCCGCATGCTCTCCCTCCTCGTATGGCGTGATGCTCTCGCAGTTTTTCTCCAGGTGCCGCCGCAGGGCGGTGAAGGATGTCCAGTAGGGGGAATAGCTGTAGTAGGTGGCCTGTGCCGTGATCTCCTCCCGGATCGACTTCTTCTCCCGTTTCAGCCGCTCCCGATCCTTCTGGGTCAGCAGGCTGCGCTTTCTTTGCTGGAAAAACTTCCTGCGGATCTCGCAATCCTCCCGCAGCCAGTGGTAATCGATCTTGCCGTCTACATACACCACGATCACCAGCTGCATCTTATCCCGCTGCATGCTCAGGCTCAGAACATGACCGTCCGCCCGGATCTTTGCAATCGTGTAGGGGTAGTTCAGGATCTTCTGCTCTACCGCTGCCCATTGTTCCTTCGTCATGCGCCACCTCAGCTGATGGTCAGCTTCTTGGACGTGCTGCTGGTCAGGTAGTCCTCATACAGCGCCTTATGCTGCTGGCTGAACCGCTTGCTGTCGAACCGGGATGTGGTAACGTCCCTGTACCGCACGGTAAATACATCCACCGTCAGCTCCTCCAGCCCGAACTGGGTCATGGTGTCCTTGATCCGTGCCTTGGCGGCGTCCTGTGCCTCCTTGACCGCCCGGATATCCTGCTCCAGGGACTTGACCGCCAGGATGTCCTCCAGGACTGCGTCCATATTGATTTTGTCCATTTCATGATCCTCCTTATTTTTTATCGTGGCTCTGCGTTCTTGCGGGCTTGCCACCGCCTTTGGCCGCATTACCGATGCGGGGATTAACCCCGCTGGTAGGCTCGGACGTAGCCTCGCAGCTCTGCCAGCTCCGCCTTTGCCTCCTCCTTTCGCGCCTCATAGACCTCGATCAACCGCAGCTTGTCGTCAATGGCATCCTGGATGCAGCGCAGGACTGATCCGGGCACCTGTTCCTCCGGCGCTTTCGGAGCGGGAGCAGGTGGGACTTCCTGCTCCTCCTTTGCCTTGTCCAGCACATTCTTAACGGTGACAGCGGATACTCCCAGCTCCCTGCCAATGTGGGACAAGGTGCAGCCCTGTGCCCGCAGCTCCTTTGCTCTTGCGATTTTTTCCTCAGTCATCTTCCTTGTTCTCCTTTCGTGCACCTGCTCGGTGCTGTATCCCTTGGACTTGATGGATGCGATGGCGTCCACCAGTTCCCCGATTGCGATCTGCAGATCGTGCCGGATCTGCGATTCCGTCTGGCCGCTGCGCAGCTTGTCCAGGATCCGCCGTTCTCCCGGGGTCAGGGTCGTGGATTTGCCGCCGATATGTATCCAGTCAGCCATGCCGGACACCCCCGATCCAGCGATAGGACGCATGCTCACTGCCTTTCAGCTCCTCCGGGTATTCTGCATTGATCCCATCATTGTAGCCGTCCTGGTAGGCACGCTCCAGCCGATCCGGCTCCACGTTGTGCCGGCAGCTCCACCCGGCGCATGCCGCCAGCCCGATCAGGGGGAGCACCAGCAGCTCGCCCCCAAAGCTGCCGAACTGCCGCTGCATCAGCTGATCTGCAGCGGTCTCCAGCATTACGCAGGCTGCTACGCCGGCTAAAAACGCCGTTATGTACCGTTTAACCATGATTTATCCCTCCTTTAAATTTGCAGATCCATTTCCTTTGCCATGGCTACCAGACCAGCGTAGGAAATGTTTTCGTTGTCATACGCATTGGAAAATAGGTTGACACATCCACGGATTCCTTGCTCGGATCGTGCCACCCGGAGCAGGAAATCAATCTCCATATCGTTGATCCCCGGCTTGATGGGTGGGAACAGCTTGATGATGTCACTGCGCTGGGACTTGGCGGTGGCGAATGTAGCGGTGTACTTGGTGCGATTCTTCACCTGCGCCAGTGCGGATGACTTGGCTCCGAATTTGCTTGCGGTTTCGGCGTTACCTACCAGGCAAATGCCCACGGTCTGATCCCGCTGCTTGAAATAATCTGAAATGCTCCGGAGCATGTCCACGGTCTTCATACTCAGATGCTGACTTTCGTCCACGATCAGCAGCATTCCGTCCGACATCTTGTTGACCACGGAGCGCCAGATGGCATCCATGGACTTCTCATGGGGTGCCCCGATGGTATCAGCAATTAGCCCCAACAATGATTTGGAGCGGGCGAAGCACTCGTTGACAGTGACCATCACTGTGTTCGTTGGATGCGCACTGATGTAATGCTCGATGGCTTTGGTCTTGCCCACGCCGGCATCCCCGCAGATGACGGCGAAGCCGCCTTTTGCCTGACACAGCCGCATAATATCGCATACCGCCTCGGATACATAGGTGGACGCATAGGGGACTTCCTTCCAGGTCTGCGCCGATATATTCTTGACCGCAAAATATGCAGCGATCTTCTCAAACTGCCGTGCCGGATTGGCGGCATAGGTGTGTGCCAGCAGCTGGGACAGCGTCCCGGCATTCACGCCCAGCAGCTCCGCTGCCTTGTTCTGGCCGCCAACCTTGTCCGCCAGTTCCCGGCATTTGACCAGCAGCGCCTCTTGTTCTTCGGTATACATACTCAACCCTTCCTTTCCTTTTCAGCGTTTTCCGCCATACGTTTGATATCGATCACGGTTGCCATATCCTCTGCTCCAACTGCCAGTTCCGTTTGTTCCTCGTTGGCACGCACCGGAATGATGTTAGATGGCTTCTGAATCTTGTAATGCTCCAGCTTGTTCCGGTGTGCCCGGCGCACCGTCATATCCAGTGCAGCGATCCGCTGTGCCGGATCCAGCTTTTTCAGGTGAGCAGCTGCTCCATCACGCATATATCCATTGACACTCCGAAGAATGCGCATTGCATCTCCAACGGCATCCGGATTTTCCTCCAGGTAGTCCCGATACAGATAATCCGCCAGCCCCCAGGTGCACAGGCACCGATCTTGTTCATCGTACAGCCGCACGTATCGCAGATCCGCCGGATCGTACCGCACATACACGGATTGTCCGATCATCTTGAATGTTTCGGTCGGATCCATGTACCACAGATCCTCCCCGTGCAGCTTGATCCGGACGCCGTTTCGCTTGATCTTCTGCATTTGCGTGGAGCGGGCAAGCATCAGGTTCAGGTCAGCGTCCGTGGCGGTGCGCATGCCCACCTCTGCAATGGACTGGTTCCAGACCTCGATCCGGCTCATGCCTTTGTATTTGGTCTCGGATCCGCCGTATTCTTCACAATTGAAAATGCCATCGATCCAGGCTTCCAGCGCTTCGGACAATGCCTTGTCCTGTGGCAGCTTGCCGCTGCGGACGATGTACTTCAGACTTTCTTTCCGATCTACAACATTCCCACCGTTGTAGCCGGCAAACAGCTTGGAAAACTGCTCTTTCAGGGTCAGGAAGGTGCGCTCAATGGGCTTCGCTCTCGCGTTTCTGACCAACGCATTGCGCATTTCACAGCCAAGCCGAACCAGAACCGGGGGCGGATCGTACCCACTGCCTTTGCTTCGTTTCCGGAAGCCTAAACCGCCCATGTCGCGGGCAAGGAATTCCCGGCCGTTATCGGCGTAGAATACCTTTGGGATGCCATATTTTCGTATTCCATTCCGCAGTGCCAGGATGCTGGACTGTACGGACGGTGTCTCAGTGATGTTGTATCCCACCAACACGCCGGACTTGGCGTCCAATAGTGCGGTCAGAGTCGGCCTGTACTGTCTGCCGTTTGCGTCTACACATTGCACGTCCAGCGTATGGTTGTCCGCGATCCAAACGTCATTGGCGTTCAGTTTGTCGTAGCATCGGACTACATAGGGTGCATACCGGTCATGACAGGCCTTCTGTCCATCCCGGGTCAGGCATTTAACATAGTCGTCCACATCCCTGGCCACTCTATACCGGAACGCTCGTTCAGACGGGATACTGTCCAGCAGCTCTGGCATGTAGTCGCGGCACCACTCCACGGTATTCAGGTAGGACTGTGCAGCCGTTGGTTGGTTGTCGTCCAGCCAATAAAACAGATAAACGCTCCACAGTGCCGGTGGAATCCTGCTTTTGCCCTTATTCCAGCCGCCCCGGATCCCCAGAATGCCGTCATAGTCGTTCTGCTTGTAGGCGGCATATTTGCGGTACAGGATATCCAGGCTGATTTCCAGCTCCGGATGCTCCAGCTTGCATTTTGCCACAAACAGCGGATCCGCCTCTGAACGTTTGCCATACGACGCCCGGGTGTCCATCCAGTCCTTGATGATCTGGCACCACATGGCAATCCGGTCACGTTCCTGGGCGCTGTACGCCTCCAGGGGCTTCTGCTCTCGCTGCTTCTTCCGCTTTGCCGGGGGCTTTGACTCTGCCGTTTCCGGCAGCAGCTGCATGCTTTCCCGCAGGTGCTTGCCGTACTTGTGCTGGGCTTGCTCCGACAGGGCGGATACGGGGATAAGGTACATGTCCTTGCCTTTTACGCTTTTGGACACCTTGCATTCAACTGCCCCTGTTTTGCACAGTTTGCGCAGATACTGCACTGTGCATCCCTGCAGCTCTGCTGCTTCCTTGGTGGTGATATAGTCCATAGTCTCACTTCCTTCACGGCCTGCCATCTTCAGTGCGCAGCGGCCATCCTACGCAGACCGGGATCACTCCCGGTTTCGGCTATCTTGAAGCGCCAGCAATGGGTCCCGGCAGCCGGAGTCGAACCGGCTTTAGCTGCGCGAAGGTGAACGCAGATGCGCCTGCACCGGGTCACGCCTGTCGCAGCTCCTCCAGTTCTCTGGTCAGCCGCTTGCCGGC
>NZ_FR894909.1:12256-17469 GCF_000434255.1 Ruminococcus sp. CAG:379
GGCTCCTGTGCCCGCCGGGCTTCCAGTCGAGTACGCTCCCTGTCCACCTGCTCCAGGCGATTCCTGATGACGGCGATCCGGCGTTCAGCGTCCATGCTGATCCTCCTCTCGGGCACGGAGCAGGTCGGATGTGCTGCATTTCAGATGAACCGCCAGCACGTCCAGCGTCCCCAGGGACGGATTTCTCCGGTCATTCTCAAACAGGCTGACGCTCATCTGCGACAGCCCGGAACGGTCTGCCAGCTCTGCCTGCGTCAGATCCAGTGCCTTTCGCCGGGCACGGATGATTTCTCCTAATGTCATATGATTCTTCCTTTCTGATAGTAGTTACGCCACCGGCCAGTCCTACTGGGGGCTTTTTTCTTTATACTTGTCTTCCCAGGCAACGCCGATCCAGTCCAGTACTCTGCCCCAGCCGTATTTATTTCCATCCTCGTCCGTACAGCAGTTGCGCATCCAGTACTCCCATTCGGCAGGATGGTCCTCACGAAGTCGATCAAAGCGATGCGGACGCTTTTCGATATGGATGCCAAATCCGCACATACTGCATCCGGTACGCTGCGCTCTGGTAGTCCGGAGTGTACCATCCTGGTCTCTCACGATCTCGCCGTATGCCTTTGGAACCGGAACATTAAGATCAAGCGCAAGCTGGAGAAGATCCTGGCGGGTAAAGATCGCAAATGGACAACTGCGGATAGTGCTCTTCCCAAAGTAGTTGCAGCCGTTTTTCATGAGCGCCATCTCACGCTGTCCGCCTTCGGATGCCATGAGCCCAAGATACGGCACGGAGTTATGCTGCTTTGCCCAGTCATCACATGGCTTCTCCTTCATGTAGTAGCAACACCTGGAGGAAACCTTGAAGCTTGGTGCGGGTCTGATGTCAAGATCTGGACGCATGTCTGCATAGTTACCGCCAAACAGCTTGATCCACTTGTCCTGCAGCTTGATCCTATCGCTGTGCTTGTACCCACCTTGTGCTCCCATATCTCCAGTCATGATCGCATGAATAAACGTTTGCTTATCCGCATTTGGCTGGAGCAGATAGCTGATTTTATTGGCTTTCGCTTTGCTGACTACAGGGAAGCCCAGCTCTTGCAATACCTGCGTCTTTGACATGTACGGCGCAATTGATTGCACGCCAAGCTGCTTATGAACTTCCTGATTTCCCTTATCCTCTAGGATTGAAACCGAAATAGCCGGTACATCAATCCCGATGCTGCGGAGAAAAACCAGAAGCGTGATGCTGTCTAATCCTCCGACGCTAACGTGGACATTATAGCCTAAAGCATGGCATTTCAAGTAAAACTGTTCTGCCCTGCTCCTAGCGTGGATCAGCTTCTGCGGGTACGGAAGCGCCTGCAATTCTTGAAATTCTTTGATTGTCATCTTTTCACCTACTTCTCTTGATTTTGTGGGGGATCCATGGTACAATGATATTGGGGTCGTATACCCTCATGTATTGCCCATGGTTTTATTATAGTGCATTTAAACGCACTTGTCAATACAATTCGTGCGTTTAAATGAACTTTGTGCGTATTGCACATGATTGGAGGTGTCTTTTTGTATGTTTTATGATAATCTAGTGGATGCCTGTGCAAGAAATAAGTGTAAGGTTACCCCGGTCGTACTGGAATGTGGCGGGGCAAAGGGTTCTATTGCAAACTGGAAGAAGGGATCAGCCCCAAATAGTGATATTGTTGTGAAGCTGGCAGTGCGTTTAAACGTAACTACTGACTTTCTGCTCCGAGGCATTCAAAATGATACAGCCTTTTTATCTGATGACCAGAAGCAATTGCTGATGTACTATAATTCTGTAGATGAGCTTGCACGGGCACGCATATCAGAGCGTGCAGAAACACTTGCAGAGCAGCAGGCAGAGGAACGTGCCCGGGAGCAGGCAAAGCGCCAGGAGATCCGGCGCAGCGTCCCAGAAGAATCTGCGCCGTGCGAAAGCATTGAAATCCCGTTTTTTGAACTGCCAGTATCCGCTGGTCTAGGTGTTGATCTGCTGGCACAGGATGGGGCGCAGGAAACGATCAGTGTGCCGGCAACGCCTACTACCCGGCGTGCGGATTTTTCCGTTCTTGTAGAGGGGGATAGCATGGAACCGATGTTCTCTGATGGCGACATTGTCCTGGTAGAGCAGGAGCAGGAGGTGCCGGAGGGTCAGGTGGGCATTTTTGCGGTCAACGGTGCAGGATACATAAAAAAAGCCGGCCGCCGATGTCTGATCTCGGCGAACGACAAGTATGATGATATTCCAATCAGCCCGGATGATTCCGTGCGCTGTTTTGGGCTGGTGATCGGGAAACTATAGCAAGGAGGGGTTACATTGTTTTTGTTTAAAAAGAAACCACCGGTATTTATTCCGAACAAGATAGACCGTAAATGGACTCCTGAATTTAAGCAAGCTGTAAAGAATGCAAATTCTATGAAAACGGATCTGTTGGAGATGTCCAAACACGGGGTAACCTGTGGCGAATGCTCCAAGTACGAAGGTCGTGTTTTTTCGATCAGTGGGACAAGTAAGCGCTTCCCGCCGTTGCCAGAGTGCATAAAGGAAAGGGGAGAAGTTCACGAAGGATGCAGACATTCCTTCTACCCTTTTAAAGAGGGTGTGAGCAAGCCGATGTACGCCAAGAATATTGTGGCTTACAGCAATGCCCCCTTTGTAGATCAGAGAACCCCAGAACAAAAGCTACAGTACGATGAGGAGCAGACCAAACTCCTTGCAAAAGTAGAAAGCGAACGGCAGTATGACATTTTGAAAAAGCGTGCCCCGGATTTGGCACCCAAAACACTTGCTGCATTCAGCCGGATGCGTAACGCCAACAGTAAGGGGTATCAGTCGATCGTGCAACAGTGCGCTGATCGGAAGTTTAAACTTCAATAGTATACATATTGTATACTATTGAATAGCTGTACCACCGGAAAGGGCAGATAGAGAAACTAGTTTCCCTATCCAGCCCTTTTTGTTTCCCTATTTCCCTATCCAGTCATGCTCTTGACCGTGCCGGTTCTTGGCCGGCTTGTCTTTAAAAACCCTGGTTTTGCGTGGTTTAAACGCCGTTTAAATTTTAAAATCGCTTTAAACGCCGAAAAGCCAAAAGCCCGTAGATTACCTAAACTAAGGTAGCCTACGGGCTTTTTCTTCGGAAATAGCGTCATGCGCCTTTTTGCAATTTATCACCCGGTTTTGCGTGAAATTCCACGTAAAACTGGGCTTTTTCTGTGTTTTAACGGGATTTTTCGGCTTTTTTCGTTTTCAGGCATTTTTCGGACATTGCATGTCTTTCAACACCATGCATTGACCTGGTTCACCCGGCTTTTTTCTTCCTGGGCCGTATAGGAAGGCATCTGTAATTCTCCTACAATGCCCCCGTCTGCCAGATAGATCAACCGATCCGCACGAACTGCCGCACGGGTGTCGTGGGTCACCATCAGTATGCTCTGTCCCTGCCGGTTCATCTCAGTCAGCAGATCCAGCACCTCCGTGGTATGCTTTCGGTTCAATGCCCCGGTGGGCTCATCGGCAAACAGCAGCCTGGGCGCATGCACCACTGCCCGGGCAATGGCACAGCGCTGCTGCTCGCCGCCGGATACCTGGGAGGGCAGATGGCTGCCCATACTCCAGATGCCCATGCGCTCCATCAATTCCTTTGCACGGCTGCGTACCGTTTCTCCAGGTATCGTCCTGTTTACATAGCCTGCCACCAGTACATTCTCGTACAGGGACAAATTGCTGACCAGGTGCATCTGCTGAAAAATAAAGCCGAAGTCCCCGCACCGGAGAGCCGCCAGTTTCTTTTCCCGCATGGTGACCAGATTCTCTCCTTTGTAAAGCACCTGCCCGGCGGTGGCACGATCCATGCCACCCAGGGCATACAGCAGGGTGGACTTTCCGGCACCGGAGACCCCCATGACCACGGTAAATTCCCCCTGGTACAGCTCCAGATCCAAACCGGATAAAATGTGCAGCTGATTGCCATTGTGGGCAAAGCTCTTGCAAAGTCCGCTGGCGGACAGAATAGATTGTTTCATATAGCCTGTTTCCTTTCTATGATTCTGTCCTTAGCATACCACAGGGGATATTAAGAAGTCCTTAAGGCAGCACCATACAAAGCCACTAAGCATGCTCTGAGCATTGTTGCCTGAGCAGCGGCAGCTGCACCAAAGCCTCCAGTCCCTCCGGATGGTTGTGGAGCAGCACCCTGCCTCCCATTTTCTCCGTCAGATACCGGACGATGTACAATCCAAGCCCGGAGCCCTGAGCGGTACCGCAGTTTTTACCCCGATAGAATTTTTCAAACACAAAGGGCATATCCGCATCCGGAATGCCGCCGCCCCGATCCCACACATGCAGCTGCGCCATGCCCGCCTGCTGATCCAGGCTGATCAGAATAGGGGGCTTTGCATACTTTCGGGCATTATTGATGAGGTTTTCTAAAATTTGCGTAATCCGCTCCGGATCTCCCATCACATACATGGGGGATGCCGCCTTCTGGCAGATCACTTCTTCCTGACCGGACAGCTCCTCCGCCGCCTGTCCCACCAGGCTGGACAGCTCCAACCGTTCCCTGCGGATCTTCAGCCTTTCCAGATCCGACAGAGCATGCAAAAACAGATCGTCCGTCAGCTGGGATACCTGGTCGCACTTACGCATGATAACGGACAGATACCGGCTCCGGCGCTCCGGGGTGGTGTCCATATTGGCTTCCAATCCCTCCGCATAGGCTCGAATAGAGGAAACCGGCGTCTTGATGTCATGGGACAGAGTGGCGATAACGGTCTTGTTGTTTTCGATCGCCTCCCGTTCTCCGCTTCTGGCCTTGGTGATCTCCCGGCGCATATTGTCAAATGCCCAGGTGAAATCCCCAAAGTAATTGGCACGCTGATACCGAAGGGGTACGTCAAAATCCCCTTGGGCAAGCCGGGACGCAAAGTCCTTCAGCTTGTCAAAGGGACGCAGCACTGCAACGTACAAATACCCGAAGGCGGCTGCCAGGGTGCAAAGGGCAGCGCTCCATAGCAGCCACGCCTGGCTGTGATCCGGAGCGGCAGGCTCCATACGCACCAATTCCTGCCGCAGCTGTGCAGCAGACGCCCCGGCAGCCTGGGCATCCCCCTGGGCAAGCTGCTGCTCCATATCGTTGGTAAGCAAAATCGCCGCCGTCTGGGCTTCCCGGGTACTCTCCCTATCCTGCCAGGTGATC
>NZ_FR894909.1:17507-40328 GCF_000434255.1 Ruminococcus sp. CAG:379
GTCAAACCGGTCAGCACTGCCGCAAACAGCAGAAACATGCAAAACAGTCGCTTTTTCATAAGCTTCCCTCCGGTGTCAGCATATAGCCCACTTTAAACACGGTACGAATATAGATGGGGTGCCCCGGATCCGGTTCCAGCTTTTCCCGAAGCCAACGGATGTGCACCGTCAGGGTGGAAGGCTCCACCGACGAAAAGGCGCCCCACACCTCCGCCAGCAGCTTGTCCTTGGGCACCGCCTGGTCGCAGTGGCTGCAAAGATATGCCAGCAAGTCGAATTCCCGCAAGGACAGCCCCACCGGCGCCCCATTCCTGGTCACACGTCTGCCGGTCAGGTCCACTGCCGTATCCCCAAACCGGAACACTTGCTCACGCTGATTTCCATACACCCGGCGCACCAGGGCATTTACCCGGGACAACAGCTCCTGCATGGAATAGGGCTTGGGCAGAAAATCATCCCCACCAATGTCAAAGCTCTGAATCCGGTCGCTTTCGCTGGTACGGGCACTGGCGAAGATCACCGGGGTATCCGAAACCTGCCGCAGGCTGTGGCACAGCTCAAAGCCCGTGCCATCCGGCAGGTTGATATCCAGCAGGATCACATGAAACCGCTGCTGTTCCAACATGTCAAAGGCCTGCTGACTACTGCCTGCCCACTGGGTGCAATAGCCGTGATCCTCCAGCATATCCGCAATGATGCCGGACAGATCCGGGTCATCGTCAATGATGAGTATGCGCTTCTCCTCCATACTGCTCCTTTCACGGGCAAATCCGGCGAATCGCCCTGTCCGATGCATCCGGGTATCGCTTTAAGATCTGCTGCCAGATCCGGTCATAGGAATCCGCCGGGGACTCCCCGTATGCGGCGGTAACTGCTTCATATCCCCACAGCTTCTCCGGGGTGCAGTACCGGGCGGCGCTCATGCCGTAGGGAACGCCCTGCTTGCTGAGCCGCTGCTGGAAATCCTCCGTCACCAGATATAGCTGCATTTGCAACCGGGTCAGCGCCCCCTCCGGGCTTTTGCCCGTGTCCAGAAGCTGCCGGATCTGCCAGGAAAACAGGGATGCACCCTCTGTGAACAGTTCCATGATCTGACGTTCCCGGTGGCCGGCTTTCCCGGCTTCATAGAGACTGTCGAAATCATAGCCGTCCCGGCGGTGATTCACAAAAAGGGGCAGCCACTCCAGGGACAGGAACCCTGCCTTGCCGCTGAAAAATTTTCCGTAAGCCACCCGGTGGCTCCGGGCGGCAATGCTCCGCCACTCCCAGGGATCCCGCTCCGGATCTCCCGTCCACCAGTCCGCCGCCAGGGTATGCTCTTCCACGGAAAAGCCCGGAATCTCATTCTGGAACAAGGGCAGGAAGCCTGCCTGCTCCACATAGGCGATCAGCCCTTCCGGATCCCGGATCCGGCTGGGATCCGAAGCCTCCGTGCCGTGTAACATCCATTCGCCGTTTTCGTGCCGCATGATATCCTCCTAAATGAACGCATAGAGCAGCAGCAATGCCGCCAGATATGCCAGATTGCAAAGGGTGAACACACCCATGTACCGCTTGGGCTGACTGCCGGGTGCCGCCGCATACAGCTTGTAGGTGATGAGGCTTGCCATGGAGGCGATCAAAGTACCCAATCCCCCCAGATTTGTGCCGATCAGCAGCGCCCTGCCGTCTTCCGAGAGACCGGACAGCAGAATCGCCGCCGGCACGTTGCTGATGACCTGGGATGCCAGCACTGCCGTCAGCAGCTCCCTGCCTTGGAGAAATCGCTGCAATGTCCCGGACAGCGCCGGGATGTTCCCCATATTCCCCACAAAGATGAAAAAGAACACGAAGGTCAGCAGCAGGCTGTAATCCGCCTTCCGGAACAGGCTTCTGTCCAGCAGCAACAGGGCGATGCAGATCACCCCCAGCAGAATCCAGGGATTGAGGATCCGCAGCACCGTCAGCAGATTCACCCCAAACAGCAGGCAGTACGCCCCCAGCCGTCCGGGGCTTTGGATCCGGCACTGTGCCTTGGGCGGAGCAATGGGCTGCACCGGCAGGAACAGCAAACAGGAGCCTGCCAGCAATGCCAGGGACAGGACGGAATAAGGAGCAATGGCGCTGAGAAAGGTGCCCATGGAAAAGCCGTATCGATTGTACAGATACAGGTTCTGCGGGTTGCCCATGGGGGTCAGCATACTGCCCAGATTGGCGGCGGCGGTTTCCAGTACCAGCAGTCGGATGGTGATCCGATCAGCGTCCTGCCGTGGGATCCCCTCCAGCAGCAGCAGGGTAAAGGGCACCAGAGTCACCAGGGTCACGTCATTGGTCAGCAGCATGCTGAGAAAAAAGCACAGCAGCACCAGCAGCAAGCCCACCATGCGGACGCTGTGTACCCGGCGCAACAGCCCCTGGCACAGGGCAGTGAATGCGCCGGTCTGCCGGATGCCTGCTACGGTAAGCATCAGACACAGCAGCAGGATCAACACCCGGAAATCTATGTAGTCCAGATATGCGCCGCTGGGAGGCACCGCAAAGGCAGAGCCGACGGCAAGCGCTCCGGCAATGCAAAGCACCGCCTCCCGGCGAAAAAATTGCAGAATCTGTTTCATCAAACCTCTCCTTTATGTGTACCATACGGAAACACACCTGCTTATTATACACCTTTTCGACCCAATCTGCAAACAGAGCAGGCATGCAATCCGCATATCTGCTCTGAAACGTCATGCAGGCAGCTTTCTGCGCCACTGCCGGTAGAAAAGCATCCCCACGGCAGTGGTCACAAGCTCCGTCAGAGGGAAGGTGAACCAGAAGGCATGCAGCCCAAACCGGGACAGCAGCCACCCCAGAGGCACGAACAGCACCACTGTCCGCAATACCGTCAGCAAGGAACTGCGCACCGGAGCACCGATGGCTTGAAAGAACACCGGGAAGATCAGAGACAGCACCATGGGCAGGAAGGAAACGCCGATGACCCGAAAGCCGTAGCTGCCGATCCGGATCACCTGGAGATCCTGGGTAAAGACCGCCAGCAGCTATTCCGGAAACAGAGCAAAGCTGATAGTGCCCAGCGCCATCAGCGCCAGTCCCATCAGCACCGCATCCCGCAGAGTTCGGCGGCACCGGGCATACAGTCCGGCTCCGAAGTTATAGCTGAGTACCGGTACAATGCAGGTCTGCATCGCCCCCAGGGGAATGAAAAAGAAGGTCTGCCACTTGTAATACAGCCCAAGGGCGGTGACTGCCTGGTCGGAAAAGCCTTTGGGGATCAGATTCAGCCCCAGAATGTAGAAGGTATAGGCGGTCTGCATAAGAATATTGGGGAAGCCCACCTGGTAGATCCGGGGCACATACCGCCGGTATGCGGACAGAGGCGGAGATTTCCGGAATCCCCTGGGCATGACGATACAGGCAGCGGCGCACTGTCCCAAAACGGTGGCAATGGCTGCTCCGGCGATGCCCAGCTCCGGCACAGGACCTATGCCGAAAATCAGAATGGGATCCAGCACAATATTCACCAATGCACCCACGATCTGTGCTGCCATAGGCAGCTTCATAGCACCTCCCGCCTGGAGCACCTTGGTCCAGATGCTTTCAAAGAACAGCCCGAAGCTGCACACGCAGACGATCCTGCCGTAGGTCACCACGTCCTGTGCCACAGCAGGAGAATCCGTGGACATCCGGGCGTAGCCGGGCATGATGCACCAGCACACCCCGGCAAACAGCACCCACATGACAAACGCAAGCAGGGCGCCGGTACCGGCAGTCTCCCGGCTTTTTTCCGGCTCCCCCACCCCCATGAAATGCGCCATCAGAGTGTTGATGCCCACCCCGGTGCCCACCGCCAGGGCGATCATCAGCAGCTGTAAGGGGTAAATGATGGATAGGGCAGTCAGCCCCGTATCCGAATACCTGCCCACAAAATAGCTGTCCACAATGTTGTACAGCGCCTGGATCAGCTGGGCGAGCATCACCGGAGGTGCCAGCCGCAGGAGAATGCGGAACACATGGTCTGTTCCAAAATTGATGCCGTTTTGTCCACCGGCTTTCATGGTATCACCTTCAGATTATACACATAAAATACGTCGCAGCAGCACCAGGTCAAAGCCGTTGCATACGCCGTTCTTGTTCAGATCCCCGGCGGCTGCCTGTTGATCGGTCAGAGTGGCTGCCCGGATCAGATGCTTTTGCAGCAGCACCATATCCGCCACGGTCACTGCCCCGTCCAGATTCACATCCCCCGCAAGGGGCTGCTCCAGCACAGCAGCAACCCGGCACACGTCAAACAGCCTGGTTCTGACGCCGCTGGCACTGGTGACCTGAACCGCATAGATTCCGCAGTCCTGCGCCGATTCTGCCAGGATCTTATAGACAGCATTGGTGGCATCCGGAATGGGCTTGCCATCCTTGTACCACTGATAGGTCTGGTCTGCACCGGAGGTGTGGGCAGCAACGGACAGGGTATCACCCTTAGCGAGATTCACAGTCTGCTTGCCGGAATACACGTTGAAATCATCCTGTATGATGTAGCTGTCCGCCCGGATGGAACCGGCACTTTTCCAGGAATCCGCCTGATCCTGCACCGTGTAGTCAATGCCTGTCAGCTCCACACCGGGAGCAAGCCCCATCAGCTCCCCCAAGGGCAACCGGAATTCAATGGTACTGCCGCTGTGCTTCTGCACGCAGCCCAGGGGCACGCCGCCCTCCCCGTTGAAGTACACGAAGCTGCCCTGGTAATACATCCAGTAGCTTGTGCCGCTGCTTGCATTCCGGAAGGACAGGTTGTACACCGGGGAAGCAGCCTGCTGCTCCAGATCCGCCAGAATATACAGGTACTGATCGTCGTTGGTGATGTACATTCTGTTGCCTGCTGCATCCTCTGCGCAGAGCAAGGCATCCCGCCGCTCCGTATCGCTGGTCAGCTCCGTATCGCTGGTCAGGGTACCGTCCACTGTCACAAGTCCCTGGGTGGTAAACAGGGTGCCGTCAGAACCGGTCACCGGATCGGAGGCATTGGTCTGATAGAAGCCGTTGTCCGTGGATCTCGCCCCTGCTTCAGAGGCGGTCACGGAAAAGCTGCCCAGATAGTTTGCCCCCAGCTGCTCGTTCCAGGTGTGTGCATTGGCAAACTGAACGGAGCGATATTCCAGCTGTCCCAGCGTGTTATCCCCGGTGGAAAGCTTGAAGTACACGTTCCATCTGCCCGGTTCCAGTGCTGCCGGCAGATGCAGGTCAATTTCCGGGGACACGGTGGTACAGGAATACCAGGTGCGGCTGTCCGCATCCACCTCTGTCCGCAGGTACTGTCCATCCTTCTCCAGAAGGATCTCCGCCTTCTGCCTGGGGATGGGATTGGCAAAGCCGGTGTTCTCCACGTCCATGCAGAGCCGCAGGGTGTCTCCCTGGGACACGCTTTCGCTCAGATCCGAATCCCGCAGCACGAACCGGTAACCCAGATGATCCCGCATAAACTGGAACACGGTCTGACCGTAATAAGCGCTGTTGTCCACGCCCTCCACGTCATACGCTGCACCGAAGGTATAATCCTTGTACAGCTGATAGATATTGGCGTTGATGTAGCTCAGGTGGGAGTAGTACATTTCCGGAACTGCATGCTCCGGCAGGTAGGTGTCATACTGCTTTGCAAAGTCCAGGTTGCCGGAAAATTCGCCGCCGTAATAGCTGGTCAGGGTTTGCTGCCGGAGCCATTTCAGATCCCGCTCCCGGTCGTGGAAGGTGCCCAGATCCGAGTTAGAGCCCATGTAGCCATCGTTGTACAGTCCCACCCGGGACGCCCGGCTGCCCGGCTCCAGCACATAGGTGCCCAGCTCTTCCTCGGTGATGCCTGCCCACTGGGCGAAAATATTCGGGGTACGCACCGTCACCGGAATGGGATCCGGCACCACATCCAGCATCAGCTCCAGCAGCTTTGCCTTGTCGGGAATGGAGCAGTACTTGCCGCCCCACTGCTCCCCGTAGCAGCCTACAAAACCGCTTTCCACAAAGCAAAGAATGTCCTGATAATCCTCTAAAAAGCCATCCTCCCGGATCTGTTCAATGTGCCGGAGCATCTGCTCAAAGGTGGCAGGCTCCGGATCCCGAACCCCGTTTGCATCATACCGGAACCGGAGCGCTGCCATGCAACCGTTCTGCCGGCAGTTTTCCAGGGTGGTACGCATGCTTTTGAAAAAGATCTCATCCAGGTCATAATCCGTACCGGGGGTATAGTTCCCATCGGAATCGGTGGTACCGTTGGAGCCACTGGAAAAGCCGCCGATATCCACGAACAGCAGCGTCAGATCTCCGGTGGGATTGTATGCCTTGGTTTCTCCGGGCTTGCAGCGGAACGCCAGGGTGGAGGTATACCCTGCACCGGGAGTACGCACCGTCCCCACCCATTCCGTATAATCGATGCCGGAATCCACCAGCCCTTCCCCCTGGGCGGAAGCAGCCGGGCACAGTGGCAGGACGCTGCACAACACTGCCATGCCTGCTGCCAGAATGCGTTTGAATTTCATAAAATCCTCTCCTTTGCCGAAAATCTATCGTCATTATAGGACAAAGCTACCGGAATGTCAAGACAGAAAAAAGCAGACGTGCAAGCACATCTGCTTTTTCGTTCAGTTCGCTTTCTTGGTATCATCCTCCGGCTCCGGACTGGGTCTGTCGAGAGCGTTGTCGGTGGATTCGTTGAATGCCTCCAGTGCGTCGAACCAATCTGCGTAGGACGCATCCTTTCGCTTATCCTGGAACTGCTCTGTTTTCGCCAGGTATGCACCCAAAAAGGCGGAGCATTTCCGGGCACCGTAAATGTTCATATGCATACCCCGGTCCCGGGTATCCGTAGACCATTCAATGCCCACCTGATCGTTGATCAGGTTCATATCCACATACTCCACGCCCAGAGATTCCGCAAGCTCCGCAACGCTATTGTGCCGCTTGTAGTTCCAGTAGGCTGTACTGGGGGTACTGATGAGCACCAGCTTTGCGTTGTTTTTCCGGCAGTATTCGTAGATGTTCTCCACTGCCTGCCGGCTCTTGCCGGGGATCTCCTCCTTGGCATCGGTCTTTTTCATATAGTTGAGCCTGGTGGAGGGGCGCACCCGGGCGTCGTACATATAGCCCTTGTTGTTTTCCCGGTGGGAATAATCCACCTGGAATGTCCAGTCGCTTGCCTGGAGGGTCTTCCACCGGTCATGATACCGGAACACAGGCAGCGTATTTTCTACGTCCTGGGAAATGACCTGGGACTGGGTGAAGATCTTGAAGATCGCATCCGTTTCCAGAAAGACGATCTGGGGGCTTTGCTGTTCAAATGCCTTCACCAGGAATTCCTCCGTATAGCAAAGGCTCTGTGCCGGGGTGCCGCATACAAAGGAGGTATAGCCGTAATCCCGCCAGATCTGCAAAGGGATAAAGGTGTTGTAGGTTTCGCTGTCTCCCAGGAATACCACATCAATGGTATCCTTTGGCTCGCTGAGCACGGCGTTCGCCCGGGGATCCTGGAACCCGGCCTCCGTGGTGTTTTCCTTCGGCCGGAACAGCACGGACAACAGCGCCAGCATGCCAATCAGAATCCCCAGGAACAGCAGACTGCAAAGCGTATTTTTAATGACTGTTCGCATGTATGATCTCCTTAGAAATTCGCATAAATCGGGTCAACCGGAATATACCCCGTTCCATAGGCACCGAATACGATGATGTACAGAATCAGCGCATACAGCACTGCCCAGCGTACCACCACATTCCGCTTCTGAAGGGAGGCTCTGACCTGGATGCCCTTTTCGTTCAGAATGCTGATGACAAATACGATCAGCAGCGTGACACCAACGATGATAAGGTCCTGGATATCCACGCCCAGGGTCTCCAGCAGATCCTCGTTCAGAGTGCTGAACCGGAAGTCGGTGACCATGCCCTTGAACATGGCAAAACCGTTGCGCAGACCCTCTGCCCGGAAGAACAGCTCGCCAATGACCACCAGAATGCAGCTGCGGAGGATCTGGAACAGACGATAGCCGAACCATTCCGGATTGATGTGCAGCTTTTTGTTTGTCCACTGAACCGCCGGGGCAATGATATTGCCGGTGAGGATCAGGGTAAAGTGATACATGCCGTAGAAAATATAGCTCCAGGCAGCCCCGTGCCACAGACCATTGCTGAACCAGACGCAGAACAATGCCACAGCACCGGCAAGCAGAGGGCCAAAGTGGTTGCCGATCTTCTTGCGGGCGGCGGAGGTCAGGTTCTTCATGGGCTTGGACATGGTCACCGGGTAGAAGATGTAATCCTTGAACCAGGCGCCCAGGGTGATGTGCCAGCGCTTCCAGAACTCGGAGATGGTTTTGGAGAAGAAGGGACGGGCGAAATTCTCCGGCATGGTAATGCCGAAGATCTGGGCAGTACCCATCACTGCGTCCATGGAGCCGGAAAAGTCCATATACAGCTGCACCGTGTAGCACACGGCTGCAATGGCGATCACGCCCCCCTGGAAATCCTTGTAGCCGGAAAATACCGTTTCGATCAGCGGGTTGAGCCGATCCGCCACCACCATTTTTTTCATCATGCCAAAGAGGATCCGCTGGATGCCCAGGGTCAGGTTGGAGAAGGTGATGCCCTTCACGTTCCACAGCTGCTCTGCGGTCTGCCCGTACCGGCAGATGGGGCCCTCCACGATCTGGGGGAAAAAGGACATGAACAATCCCAGCCGGAACAGATTCTCGTCTGACTTGATGGTTTCCCGGTACACGTCAAACATGTAGGAAACCGCCTGCATGGTGAAGAAGGAAATGCCGATGGGCAAAAGATACTTGGGGATCTCCAGCTGCAACGACAATCCCATATGCCCCAGCAGGGAATTGACATTCCGGGTAAAGAAGGGAGCATACTTCAGCGTCAGCAGGGTGCCGATGTGAAGCGCCGCCGCAAACAGCAGCACCCAGCGGCTCCGGAGCAGGTACGCATGCTTGATGGCCTTGCGTTCCGGCTTTTCCGCCGCCTTCACCGCTTCATCCCGCTGCCGGTGGATCCGATCCAGCCAGATGCCAAAGTAGTGGATGGAAATTGTAGTTAAGAATAGGTACACCACCAGCGTGCCGCTGATGAGCCAGTAGAAGCCTACGCTTGCCGCCAGAAGAAAGTATTTCTTTGCCTTCTGGGGCATCAGGGTATAGAGAATGATGCAAGTCGGCAGGAACACCAGCAGGAATGCCACCGTAAAAAACGAGGTCATTCCCACATAGCTGCCCCCCATCAGCAGGGAAGAGAGCGACATTTTAGTCCTCCTCTTGCAGGCGCTGAATCATGCTCCACATTGCCTTTGCGGAATTGAAGTTTGCCGGGATGATCTCCACAGCGGGAACAGTAATGTCGAACTCATCCTCCAGCTCGGCAATCAGGGAAATAATGGACAGAGAGTCCAGGTGATGCCCGTCGATCAAATCCTCGCAGGTGTTGTAGTCGATGTCCGGCTGAATGTCCTCCAGAATTTCAATAAGCTTGTCCATGATAGTTACTTCCTTTCTTTGTTCTTTGGCGGCAGTGCCGCTTATATCGTAACTCCCTTCCGGGAATTCCGTTCAGTCTGGGGTGTTCAGAGGCGCAGTATCGAAGGTCTGCCGCACACAGACCGGATCGCCCCCGTCCATCAGATACACCGCCGGGATCTCCCGGCTCAGAAACAGGGAAATGCCCTCTGTCATGCAGTATGCGCCGGTATTTTCAAAGCAGATCGTATCCCCGATGGATACCTCCGGCAGCTCCACCTGCTTTGCCACGATGTCGTTCATGGAGCACAGAGAGCCGCAGATGTTCCAGCTCATGGTCTTGGGCGCCTGCTCCTTGTCGCAGACGGACAGGAAGGGGTGCTTCATTGCCATATGCTGTCCGAAGTATACCAGGTGGTGCATGCCCCCGTCAATCAGCAGGTAATTCTGCCCCTTGTTGTGCTTGATGTCCACAATGTGGGTGTAGTATCTGCCGCAGCAGGCTGCAATGCCTCTGCCCAGCTCCAGGGTAATGTGGGGCTTGGATTCCATGGCGTTCAGCCCGGCGGAAAAGTCCGCCAGATAGGTTTCCTCGTCGAATACATCGTCCTCAAAGTAGCAGGCAGGAAACCCGGGCCCGTATTCCAGCTCCCGGGCGGTATAGCCGTATTCCTGCTCCAGCTTCAGCAGCAGCCCGTCCAGCTGCCGGATCTCCCGGCACAGCTTCTTGGCTGAGGTTTTCTGGGTGCCGGAGAAGAACTGGATCCCCAGGATATCCAGCTGGGGATACTGTGCCCGATCCCGGATGATATCCATGATATCCTCCTGGTTGATGCCGAACTGGCTGTCATTGGTAAGCCGCAGCAGCACCGGCAGGGTTCTGCCATAGGTCTTTGCCAGATCCCGCAGCAGGGCAAACTGGGTCAGGGACTCCACCGTATAGGTGCGGTCTCCGCCGGATGCCACCAGATGCTCCATGACGGAAGGGGTCTTGTACACCCCGGAGATCACCATCATATTGCCTGGAACTCCCAGCTTTTCGCAAATTTCCGCTTCCCCGGGAGAGCAGATCTCAAACCGCTCCACGTCCCGGAGCAAGCCCCCGATGATGAAGGTGTTCGCCTTTACGGCGTAGCACAGAGCTACTCCTTCCGGCAGATGCGCCCGCAGAAAGCGGATCCGTGCTCTTGCCCGTTCCAGGTCAAACACATAGAACGCAGACTCGCACTGCTTCAGAATTTCATTCAATTTGTTTTTCCTCCCACAAGCTCTGCCAGCTTCTTCCGGTCGATCTTGCCGTTCTTGGTCAAAGGCATATCCTCCACCCGGCGCAGGATCCCCGGCACCATGAACGCCGGCAGCTTTTCCTTCATTTCCGCATGCAGCGCATCCTTTTCCACGCTGCCGATATAAAAGCCCTTGAGCCGGGACTTCTTTTCGTCAAAGATGCAGCAGCAACGCTCCACCCCGTCAATGGCAGCCATTTCCCGCTCGATCTCCTCCAGCTCGATCCGGTGCCCCATGTACTTGATCTGGAAATCCTTTCTGCCGCTGAATACCAGGTCTCCGTTTGCATCATACCGGGCAAGATCTCCCGTCCGGTAAATGATTTCCGGATAGTGGGGATTCAGGGGATTGTGCACGAAGTGCACTGCATTCTGCTCCGGTGCTCCGTAATAGCCCAGTGCCAGCGCTGTGCCCCGGACGCAAAGCTCGCCCACGGTTTCCGGTGCCGTGATCCGGTGATCCTCCCCATCCAGCAGGAACACATCCTCGTTGGGGAAGGCGCTGCCGATGGGGATACCGGCGGAATAATCCCGTTCCTTGTCCAGAATATGGTAGGTGCAGTTGCAGGTGATCTCCGTGGGACCATACAGGTTCACATAGGTCACCTCCGGCAGGTGGCTCTGGAAATTCTTCAGCGCCTTCAGAGGCATAACCTCTCCGCTGAACAGGATTTTCCGGATGGTGTCCGGGGTCTTGTAATCCAGGGCGTGGAAGGTGGTGATGAGACACAGTGCCGATACCGCCCAGATCATGGTGGTGATCCGGTGGGCGCACAAAAAGTCGATCAGCTCCACCGGAGCGGAGAACAGCCGCCGGGGTACCACCACCAGAGTGGCACCGGTGCACATCGCCGAGTAAATATCCTTAACGGACACGTCAAAATCAAAGGGCGCCTGGTTGGCGATCACGTCTGATTCGGTGATGCCGAAGGTTTCCGTAAAGCAGTCGATAAAGTCCAGCACGCTCCGGTGTCCCACCACAATGCCCTTGGGGGTGCCGGTGGAGCCGGAGGTGAAGTTCACATACAGCGGATCCGTATCGATCCTGCCTCTGCGGATCTGTGCCAGCCGGTCAAAGTCCGGCTCTGTCTGCATCAGTTCCTCAAAGGTCAGCAGCTCCATGCCGGAGAAGATCCCGGCTGCTTCCTGCTTCAATGCCTCAGTGGTGACCATCACCCTGGGCGCAAGCACCGAGGCAATCTGGGTCAGTCGGCTTGCAGGCAGCTCATTGTTGAACACAGAGTAAAAGCCCCCTGCATACACGGTTCCGAAAAAGACAGGCAGTACGTCCGCGCATTTTTCCATATACACGCCTACAGGCTCCCCCGGGGCAATGATGCCGCTCAGGGCAGTACCGATCCGGGTACTGCACAGCCGCAACTGTTCATAGGTATAACGCTTGTTTTCATCGACTACGGCATCTTTCTCTGGCTGCCGTGCCGCCGATCGTTCCAGATAATCCAGCACATTGCAGATCATTCCAACGTCCCCTTTCACATACATAATCAGTATAGCAAACCGGTTCAAGGGGTTTCCCCGTGAACCTGCATTAAAATTGTCACAAAAGTGTCACAGACTATGGCGCTACCGGCAGGCGGATCTCAAACACTGCACCACTCTTGTCGTTATGGGCGGTGATGCTGCCCTTGTGCAGCCGGATGATGTCAGATGCCAACGCCAGCCCGATGCCCGTATTGCCCTTTTTGCCGGAATAGAACCGGTCAAATACATGGGGCAGATCCTGGGGATCCATGCCGCCCCCATCGTCCCGGATGGTAATGGTGATAATATGCCGATCCGCCTTGCAGGACAGCCACACTGTCTTGTCGCAGTGCCGCATGCCGTTGATCAGCACGTTCATAAACGACCGGGTCAGCTGATCCTCATCACAGCGCACCCGCACCGGCGCATCCGGAAAATCCGTCACAACGCTGCATTGCTTTTTGTTCTGGATCGGCTCTGCGGAGCGCAGACAGTCATACAACAGCTCCCGCACATCCAGCACCGCAATATGCAGTACTAACTGATGCACATCGATCTTGGAAATGTACAGGATCTCCTCCACCATCCGGGTCAGCCGGTCGCTTTCCTGCATGATGACCTCCGCCGAATGGATGGGATCCACCACCCCGGTCTGGATGCCCTCCGCATAGCCCTGAATCGCCATCAGAGGAGTTTTCAGCTCGTGGGAGGAATTCTGGAAGAAGCGACGCTGGTTTTCCTGGGATTCCTCGATCTGTCCTCCCAGCCGGAAGCCGATCACGCTCATGATGGCAGCCACACATAGGAAAATGGCGTCCAGCAGCCAGTTCAGCCGCTTGGTATACTGGACGATGGGCTGAATGTTCAGATACATGATGGTGGGCACCTTTTCTCCGTCCCAGGAGAACACGTCCTCATACAGAACCATGATGTAGTAGCCGTTGTCGGTTTTCAAAGTCCGGATCTGTCCGAAGGGAAGCCCCTGGCTGTCGTAATAGGACAGCACGTCATGCTCCGCACTCTGTACATTGTACTTGCCGTAGCTGTTGTCCGCCGCACTGTTCTCCGCCGGATCCTGCGTCAGGTCGATAAAGCAGATATCCCCGCTGAAAAAGATGCCCACATAGTCCAGGGCGGGCGCATCCTCAGACTCCTGCTTCTGCATGCTGCTCATATACTCCATTTCATAGGTGAGCGCCGCCTTGGCTTCCTTTTCAAAATGCACCGGCAGAGTCAGGTTGAGGATGATGTAGAAGGGCACGAACAGTAAGAAGATCGAAACCCAGATGGTCGCCAGGATCCGGACTTTGATGTGTTTCATTTTACAGGCTCCGATACCTCAAGTTTATAGCCGTAGCCCCAGATGGTCTGTACGCAGACGCTGCTGCCTGCCAGGGAGAGCTTCCGCCGGATCCGCCGGAGGGTTTCGTCCGTTACCCGGGTCTCCACTTCAGTCTCATAGCCCCAGATGGTTTCCAGCAGCTTGTCCCGGGCATATGCCTTGCCGGGCTTCTGCATCATATAGGAAAGCATCCGCAGCTCCGTCTGGGTAAAGCCGATGCCCTTGCCGTTGCAGCTGATGGTGTTGGCCTCCGCCGAAAAGGTCAGATCCCCCACCACCAGGTCATCCGGTTCCTCCGGCTGCACGGGCCGCCGGCTGTTCATTTCCATCCGGCGCAGCAGGGAACGCACCCGCATCAGCAGAGTGGTAGGTCGGAAGGGCTTTGTCAGATAATCGTCACTGCCGATGGTGATGCCCTGTACATAATCGTACTCGGAATCCTTCGCCGTCAGCATAATGATGGGCACATCCGTCTTGGCACGAAGCTGCTGACAGATGGTAAGCCCGTCCGTACCGGGCATCATAATGTCCAATATTACAAGATCCGCCGGTGCCGCCTGGAATGCCCCCATCAAAGCGTCTCCGGTTTCAAACGCCCACACCCGGTATCCGTCACTTTCCAGGAAGCTCTTGATCAGATCCCGGATATTCTTTTCATCGTCCGCAATATATATGGAATACCCCATAAAAAGCGCCTCCTCAAAAGCATGCTGCCGTCATAATACTATATTATTATAGTACGGCAAGCCAGAGCCTTCTCCGAAAATCTGCATGAAAAGTGTCATAAAACTGTCATGGGAAGGGATGCAACGCAACGCCTGCCCTGTGTGCGCGCTCACAAAATAGTATAGCATAAACCCATCCGCTTTTCAATGGGTGTTGGAAAACTTTCGGCGCTTTTTTTGCAATCCATCCATTTGCGCCGATTTTTTCACATCAAACAACGCCCTTTCGGCAAAATGCACAAAGGAATGCTCCAACGCCCTCCTGCATGCCAAAACAAAGGACTGCATAGCCGGATTCTCCGGAAGCATCGGCTTTACAACCGACGGCCGTTATGCTAAAATAAAGGCAGCACCCCACAAGCTGTGCCGGGTGCTGCCTGAAAAACATCCGCAGACAGCGGAGAATGGAGAAGCTATGATTTACCACAATCCGGTTCTGAAGGGGTTTTACCCGGACCCCAGCGTATGCTGCGCAAACGGCATGTATTACATGGTTTGCAGCAGCTTTCAGTATTTTCCCGGCGTTCCCCTCTTTGAAAGCAAGGATCTGGTGAACTGGAGCCAGATCGGCCATGTGCTGACCCGCCCCAGCCAGGTGGCACTGGAACAAGTGCCCAGCAGTGGCGGCGTTTTTGCCCCCACCATCCGGCATCTGAACGGCAGATTCTACATGGTCACCACCAACGCCTCCACCGGGGAGAATTTCTATGTGTACACCGACGATATCCACGGAGCATGGTCCGACCCGGTGACGGTGGCTCAGGACGGCATCGATCCCTCTCTGTATTTTGAAGCCGGCAATGCCTACTTTATGAGCAACGGCACCGATGCGGACGGCGTCAACGGGGTGGTGCAGTGTCAGATCGACCTTGCCACCGGAGAAAAGCTGTCCCCCTCCAGATGCATCTGGCAGGGCTCCGGGGGGCGATTCCTGGAAAGCCCGCACCTGTACCGGATCGGGGACTGGTACTATCTGATGGCGGCGGAGGGAGGCACCGAGTACGGGCATATGATTACCTATGCCCGGAGCAAGTCCCTGTGGGGGCCTTTTACGGGATATCCCCACAACCCGGTGCTGACCAACCGGAACAAAGCACCCTACCTGATTCAGGGCATCGGTCACGGTGATCTGGTGCAGGATGCCCGGGGGAACTGGCATATTCTCAGTCTGGGCTTCCGGCAGCAGGCGCTGTGGATGGCATTCCATCACCTGGGCAGAGAAGTGTTCCTGACTCCTGTCACCTTTGATGAGGAGGGCTGGTTCACCGCAGGCACGGACGGCACCACGGCGGAGTGCTATGACATTGCAGGAGACTTTGCACAGAAGCCCCTGCCGGAACGGAGCTTTGCTGCGCCGGACTGGTACAGGGAATGGTGCTTTCTGCGGCATCCCCGGATGGAGCAGTACGACCTGACCCAGGGCAGCGCCCTGCTGCATGGCACAGAGGTGACCCTGGACGAGCCGGGATCCCCCACCTTCATCGGACTGCGGCAGCAGGACTTTTCCGGCACTGTACAGTGCGTGCTGGAGCTGGACAAGGGAGAGGCAGGACTGACCTGCTACATGAGTGAGCAGGAGCATTACGAAGTGGCTCTGCGCCGTGGGGAGACAGGCATCACCGCCCTGTGCCGGCTGAACATCGGGGGCGTGCATCAGATCCAGAAGGAGATCCCTCTGACCGGGAACAGCGCCCGGCTGGTGATCCGGATGGAGCCTGCCTGCTACCACTTCTCCGTGGTCACCGAATCCGGCGAGACCCATCTGGGCACCGGACAGAGCAAATATCTGTCCAGCGAGATCTCCAGTCCCTTTACCGGGGTGATCCTGGGTCTCTATGCGGTGGGAGATAACACCGTCCGGTTCACGGACTTTTCCTGCGTCTATACGGAAACATAAAAACAACACCGTGCGGGTATGCCCTGCACGGTGTTGTGTTTGTCAGATCCGGAACTGCCTGGTGAGCCGCTTGGTGAGGAGCAATGCCAGCGCCAGCTTGATCCCATCCGGGATCAGAAAGGGGAACACGCAGCTCCACAAAGCCGCCATCAGGGTGATTGCCCCCTTCTGCCTGGTGTAAACCTGTAGGAACCAGACGGTGCCGAAGGTGTAGCATACCGCAAGCCCAAGCACCATGGCAAGGATCATTACCGGCAGACTGCTGCCGGCAAGCCGGGTCATCAGCCAGTACAGCAGACCCATCAGCAAAAAGCCCAGAATATAACCGCCGGTCATCCCCAGTAACTGTCCGATGCCGCCGGTAAAGCCGGAAAACACCGGGATTCCCACGATCCCTAACAAAATGTACACCAGAATGGCGCAGGTACCACGCCTGCCCCCCAGCATGCCCAGGGTGCAGAACACCCCGAAGGTTTGGAGCGTGAAAGGCACCGCACCGGGAATGGTGATCCAGGAGCAGACAGCGATCAGCACGGCGAACAGTCCGATGAAGGCAAGATCCCGCAGGGCAAAGCCCTTGGCAGGGGCGGCAGTTTGTGACATAAGCATTCCTCGTTTCTCAAAAATCTGCTTTTATCATAGCATACTCCCTCTCAATTGTCAACCGTATTTTAAAATCGGGTGACAATTTATTTTTCTGCGCCGTTGACTGACGCAGAGAAGTATGCTACAATGGGGATAAGCTCAGAATTTGTTGAAATTGCCTATTACCTTCCCTGCGATTTTGTGCTAAAATGAAATCGTAATGAATCGTGTAGCTGCAAGGCATAAATCTAGATTTGCAGCGGTACGGTTCTTTTTTATTTTCAGAAGATATCTATGAAGCAGATCAGAAATATGGGGGATCTGGCGGTAAACGCCCTGACACTGGCGTTCCCGGTGCAGATGCTGCGCATAGCCGACAGGCGGGCTTTGTGCGGTGTTGCCTATAATAAGCCAAAGCGGCAGGCTGCCGCAGAACTGAATCAGGAGGGGATTTTATGACAAACATCATTACCATCAGCCGTGAATTCGGCAGCGGCGGACACGAGATCGGCGAACATGTGGCGCAGCAGCTGGGCTGGAAATTTTACGACCGGCACATTGTGGAGCAGGTTGCAAAGGAAAGCGGCCTTTCGGAAAAATTCATCGAGGAAAGCGGCGAATACGCCACCTCCCGCAGCAGTCTGCTGTTCAATCTGTCCATTGCCGGTGCCGCCATGGGCAGCGGCAGTCTGTCCCTGTACGATGAGATCTATGTAGAGCAATGCAAGCTCATCAAAAAGCTGGCGGCGGAAAGCCCCTGCGTCATTGTGGGCAGATGCGCCGATTATGTGCTCCGGGAGCGGCAGGACTGCATGAATATTTTTATCTGGGCAGATGTCAAGGCACGGATAGAACGGATTTCCGGGCAGGTGAAGGAGGGCAAAAGCCCGGAGAAGATGCTCAAGGAACGAGACAACCGGCGGCGGGTCTATTACCGGAATTACACCGGGCAGGAATGGGGCAAGGTTCAGAATTACCAGCTGGCATTGTGCAGCAGCGCACTGGGACTGGAAACCTGCGCCGAGCTGATCATACAACTGGTCAAGCAGCAGAATGGATGAGAACGGATGCAGCCAGGCAGAAATGCCCGGCTGCATTTTTTGCTCCCGGACTGGATCACATTTGCAAAATTCCATGCAGCGTGGTATACTAAAGACAACAGAAAAAGACAAGGAAACCAAAAGAAACAGGAGGAGCAATATGAAGCTGATGCATTTGTCCGACCTGCACCTGGGCAAGCGTGTGAACGGCTTTTCCATGCTGGAGGAGCAGCGGTTTATTCTGGAGCAGATCTTACAGCTGGTTCACGCAGAGCAGCCCCAGGGGGTACTGCTGGCAGGGGATCTGTTTGACAAGCCCACCCCGCCCGCAGAGGCAGTCAGCCTGCTGGATGATTTTTTAGCCGGGCTGTCCCACCTGGGCTGCACCATATTTGCCATCAGCGGCAATCACGACTCTCCGGAGCGCATTGCATACGGAGGGCGGCTGCTGCGGCACAGCGGCGTCCACATGTCCCCGGTGTACGGAGGCAGCATCTCCCCCATCACCCTGGAGGACGACCTGGGCCCGGTGGATTTCTACCTGCTGCCCTTTTTAAAGCCTGCCTACCTGCGGAGCGTTATGCCGGAAACGGAGATCCATTCCTGCCAGGAGGCAGTGGAAAAGGCGCTGGAGGGACTGCCGGTGGATCCCCGGCGGCGAAACGTGCTGGTGGCGCATCAATTCGTTGCCGGCGCACAGGTGCTGGAGCAGGAAGAGCTGCTGATCGGCGGCTCTGACGGAGTGGATGCTGCCCTGTTCCGGGACTTTGACTATGTGGCGCTGGGACATCTCCACGGTCCCCAATCCGTAGGACGGGACACGCTCCGGTACTGCGGCACTCCCTTGAAATATTCCTTTGCGGAGGCATCCCACCACAAATCCGTCACCCTGGTGGAGCTTGACGCAAAGGGACAGGTCACACTGAACCTGCTGCCCCTGACCCCACAGCATGATCTCCGGGAGATCCGGGGAACCTATGACCAGGTGATGGACAGAAGCGCTTACACCCAGCAGAACCGGTTCGACTACCTGCATATTACCCTGACCGATGAGGAGGATGTGCCGGACGCCATCGGCAGACTGCGGACGGTGTACCCGAATCTGATGAAGCTGGATTATGACAACCGGCGCACCCGGGAAACCGGAGAGCTGCTGCCGGAGGACGCCCTGGAGCATCAGTCCCCTCTGGAGCTGTTCGGAGACTTTTACCGGATGCAGAACAACAAGGAGCTGGATGATGCCCAACTGGCATATCTGAACGGGCTGACCAAGGAAATCTGGGAGGAGGAAGTATGAGACCGCTTACACTGACCATGTCCGCATTCGGCCCCTATGCGGGAAAGACCACCCTGCCGCTGGAGCAACTGGGGGAACGGGGGCTGTATCTGATTACCGGAGACACGGGAGCAGGCAAGACCACCCTGTTTGACGCCATTGCCTTTGCCCTGTACGGGGAGGCAAGCGGACAGAACCGGAGCAGTAGCATGCTCCGCAGCAAGTATGCAGACCCAGCCACCCCCACCTATGTGGAGCTGACCTTTGCCTACGGTGGAAAGCGCTACACCATCCGGCGGAATCCGGCATACGACCGGCCCAAGGCCCGTGGAGCAGGCACCACCCCCCAGAGTGCAGAAGCGGAGCTGACCATGCCGGACGGGAGGGTGCTGTCCCGGGTCAAGGAGGTGAACCAGGCGGTACAGGAACTGCTGGGCATCGACCGGAACCAGTTCTCCCAGATCGCCATGCTGGCACAGGGGGACTTTTACCGGATGCTCCTTGCCACCACCGATGACCGGGTACAGATCTTCCGGAAGCTGTTCCGGACGGAGCCATACCGCCGCTTACAGGACAGGCTCAAGGAGCGCACCGGAGAGCTGGAACGCACCAGAAGCAGCATCCGCAGCGCCATCAGCCAGTACACCGCCGGGATCCGGCTGATGCCGGAGGATCCGGAACAGGAAACGCTGACAGGACTCCTGGAGGGCACTCTGCCGGAAAGCGAGCTGCTGCCCCTGCTGGAACGGCTGCTGGAACGGGACGCACAGGGTCTGGAACAGGCGGAACAGACCTGCGCCCGGTTGGAGGAGCAGCTAACCGTTCTGCATCAGTCCCTGGACAGGGCAAAGCAGGCTGCCAGACTCCGGGAAGCATACCGGCAGGCACAGGAACAACTGAAGGCACAGAAGCAGCAGCGGGATGCCTGCAAGGCAACGCTGGATGCTTCTCTGTCGGATCAGACCCGGCAAAAGGAGCTGACCGTAGAGATCACCCGGATCCGGGAGCAGCTGCCCCGGTATGCGGAAAAGGAGCAGCTGCGCACCACGCTGGCACAAATGAAGCAAGATGCGACCCACAGCCAGCAGGAGATCAAGCAGACCCAGGAGCGCATTGCCCAGGGGCGCAGCCGGTACGAAAAGCATGTCCTGGAGCTGAAAAGCCTCGCCAACGCCGGAGAGAACCGGGAAAAGCTGGCGGCACTGATCAAGGAGCAGCAGCAGAAGGATCAACAGCTGGCAGTGCTGTCCGAAAAGCTGACCGGCTATGATGGGCTGTGCAGACAGCTTGCAGCCGCTCAACATGCATATCAACAGGCGGAGCATGCCGCCGGACAGCAGCGGCAGACCCTGGAGCAGCTCACGGAGCAGTTGCAGACGCTGGGGGATGCTCCGGCACGGCTGGAACGGCTGCTGGCACAGAAGCAGGCAGCAGAACAGCGTACAGAGCAGCTGGATGCCCTTGCCCAACGGCTGGACGCATACCGGATCCAAAGCGGAGAGCTGGAACAGGCGCAGCGGGCATATGCCGCTGCCACAGAAATCATGCAGCAGGAAAAGGACGCCTATGACCGGATGCAGCAGGCGTTCCTGGATGCCCAGGCAGGAATCCTGGCGGCATCCCTGCAAGATGGCGCACCCTGCCCTGTATGCGGCGCTGCATCCCATCCCCACCCGGCACAGCCGGCAAAGAATGCGCCAACAGAAGCCGAACTGAAAGCTGCCCGGAACCGCAGCGACAAGGCCCAGCAGACATGCACCCAGGCAAGCCGGCATGCAGGCACCCTCCGGGGCAAAGCGGAAAGCCTTGCCCAGAGCATCCGGGAGCAGTGCAGCGCCTTGGGACTGGAGTGGGATCTGTCCGCCCTGCCGGGGCATTTACAGCAGGAGCAGAGCCTGCTCAAGGACAAGCAAGCCGGGCTGGATGCGGAGCTGACGGAAACGGAGCAGCATATCGCCTTGCGCAGGCAACTGGAAACGGAACAGCCCAAGGCGGAGCAGATCCTGCGGCAGATGGAGGATGCGCTTGCCGGAAAGCGGGATGCCCGGAGCAGTCTGGAAGCCCAGGTACAGGCAGCAGCGGAGCAGCTGCTGGAACACACCCGGACACTGGAGCTGGACTGCACCCTGGACATGCTTCCCAAAAAGCTGAATCTGATGCAGAAGACATCCAGTATTTCCGCCGGCAGCCTGTCCGGCAGACTCCAACGGGAGGAGCAGAACGTGGCACGGCGGCAGGATCTGGAGCAGTCCAATCCCCGGGACGAGGCACAGCTGCGGCAGATGGAATCGGATTATGCCGACGCACGGGAGCAGCTTGCCCGGCTGCTGGAGCAGGCATCCACTGCCGCCAAGCAGCTGGAGGAATACAGTCAGCTACTGCCCTTTGCCGACCGGAAAGAAGCACAGGCACAGATCACCGCACTGGAGGGGGAACAGAGCCGGTTGGAGCAGCTTGCCGTACAGCGGCAGCAGGCTTATGACGCCGCCCGGGAGGCGCATGCCACAGCCCAGTCCCGATGCCGCACCCTGGAGGAGCAGCTTGCCCAGTACCAACAGGAGGATGTGCCCGGTCTGGAGGCACAGCTCCGACAGCTTGAACAGGACAAGCAGCAGGCAGGTCAGGAAAAAACCCACCGGATCAGCCGGTTGGGACTGAACCGCTCTGCCAGAGATGGCATTCTTCACCAGCAGTCCCGACTGGAGAAAACCCTGCAGGAGCTGCAAATGGTCAGCGGTCTTTCCAACACAGCAGCAGGCAAGCTATCCGGCAAGGAACGGGTGGCACTGGAAACCTTTGTGCAGATGCACTATTTTGACCGGATCATTCGCCGGGCAAACCGCCGGTTTTTGGTGATGTCCAGCGGGCAGTATGAATTAAAGCGGCAGCAATCCGCCACGGATCTGCGGAGCCAGTCCGGGCTGGAGCTTTGCGTGGTGGATCACTACAACGGCACGGAACGCAGCGTCCGTACCCTGTCCGGCGGCGAGTCCTTTATGGCATCCCTGTCCCTGGCGCTGGGGCTGTCAGACGAGATCCAGTCCAGTGCAGGCGGCATCCGGCTGGACACCATGTTTGTGGATGAGGGCTTTGGTTCTCTGGATGAGGAAACCCTGCAGCAGGCCATGCGTGCATTGCAAAGCCTGACGGAATCCAACCGACTGGTGGGGATCATCTCCCATGTGGGCGCACTGAAAAATCAAATTGATAAGCAGATCCTTGTGACCAAGCAGCCTGCGGGCGGAAGCCATGCGCAGGTGCAGGTATAACGCAAGCTCATTGATGCAAGCATAAACATAGCAGAACGCAGAGCTGGAATCCGCCCTGTCCTCTGCCAAAAAATAACGAAACCCCGTGGCGTGTATATTCCAATCCCACAAACAAATACTAGAACTGCAAACAAATCTATGGGATTGCGAGGTATGAAGCAATGAAAGCCACAGGGATAGTCAGAAGAATCGATGATCTGGGACGGGTGGTCATCCCCAAGGAGATCCGCCGTACCATGCGGATCCGGGAGGGAGACCCTCTGGAGATCTACACCAGCAATGACGGAGAGGTCATTTTCAAAAAATATTCCGCCATCAACGAGATCGGCGAAAACGCCGCCCAGGTGGCGGAGATCATGCATAAGCTTGCAGGCTGCCCCACGGTGGTGTTTGACCGGGATCATGTGGTCGCAGTAGCAGGTGTGCCGAAAAAGGAATTCCACGAGCGGCGGGGG
>NZ_FR894909.1:40353-45083 GCF_000434255.1 Ruminococcus sp. CAG:379
GGCGCTGGAGGATCTGATGGAAAACCGACGCAGCTATGCAGGCAAGCCGGAGCAGACCTTTTTCTCGGTGGAGGGCATTGACAAGAGCGCCATCGCCTGTCAGCCTATTTTCACCTCCGGAGATGTGACCGGGGCGGTGGCATTCCTGGGAGACGGCAAGTCCCCCTCCGAGCTGCAGGTGAGTCTGATTACGGCAGCCGCCCAGTTTCTTGGAAAGCAAATCGAAGCATAAAAACAAGCCAGGCGTATGCCTGGCTTGTTTTTTGATATCCTCCAGCACACTGACAGAAGAAGGAGATATCAACATGGTCAATCCGGTACAGCCGGAAAAAGCCTCCCCACCGGGAAATCAAATCCGGCAGGGGACTTTGCAGCAATTACTCCTCCAAGCGTGTTAGGAATTCTTTATCCTCCACACTTAAATTTATGATCCTCCCGTACTTCACAGCCGCGCCAAACCTTTCTGAGACAGCTACTTCACAGGATGAACCATTGTACGTACCTAAAATGGTAATCACATACCCTTCTGTGGCATTCATATATCCTTCACTGGAAGGATATAGTTCAACCACAAAGGAGCATCCAGCTTTCACTCTCCAGGCGCTTCCCTGCGGAAACGGATCCAAATATTCCTGATACTCCTGTGCAGCCTTGGCATACAAATACAGGGACTTCATCGTTGCCTGCAGCTTTTCGTCAGAGGAACTGCTGCACGCCAGCGACGCATAACTCATGGAACTGAAGGTGATGCTTGCAGATCCTATATTCACGGTCTGCTCGTTCAACAGATTTTCCGCAGAAACAGGGGTGTCCAGATAATAGTAAGTACCTTCCTTATGCGTTAAGCCATAGGCACTTGCATGCACAGAATCGTCCACATCAAAATACAAACGCACCGCTACCTGATCCCGCAACAGCAGACTCATACCGTAGTATGCAATGCCCTCCGGCAGATCACCGTCAATCCGCACCGGCTTCGCCGAAATCGTTGTGTTCCGCATCTCGTTGTCTTCCGGCACAGCAGCTGCATTTTTGTCAAAATACGCCTCTGCATAGGTGCCGTAATCCAGGGTCTTTTGCGCCAATTCCTGCGCCGCCTCGTTACTGGAATCCGCTGCAACTGTTTCCAGATATTTCGCACCGGAATAACCATGGAAATCACTGTTGGCATCACTGGTTACAAGCCGGGCGTAGATCTGCTGGTTCATCATCCGAGCCGGGAAGGAGCAGGGGAAAACGTACAAGTCATCTGCATTGATTTTCGCATCGGCAACAGGGACTCGCTGGATGCTGCCATCCGGCAAAATAAACAGCATGTAGGCGTTGGCATCGCTTGCAGTTTCCGCAGTCAGATGTACTTGATAATTCAAAGTAAGCTGTTCCCCCAGAGTCATGGTGCATCCCCAAATTTGCGCACCGGCAGCCTCATCCCCCTGTGTTATAAGCTCGAATGCCCTGTTGTTTTCTTCCGCATATTTTTGCGCAGTGGAGTTTTGATAGCCCATAATCACGGCGGAATCGCTAAGTGTGGTATTGTCGTCATAGATCTCACATGCCGGGTTAAGAATCGTAATCAGCTCGAGACCGGTGCAGCCGGAAAATGCATAACTATCAATGCGTGTTACACTATCCGGAATGGTAATGGAGGTTAGACTGGTACAGTCGGAAAATGCGCTGCTTCCAATACTAGTAACACTTCCCCGGAATGGTGATGGAGGTTAGACTGGTACAGCCGGAAAATGCGCTGCTTCCAATACTAGTAACACTTCCCCGGAATGGTGACGGAGGTTAGACTAGCACAGCCAGAAAAGGCTTTCCATCCAAGGTAGGTCACACTCTCCGGAATGGTGATAGAGGTAAGACTGGTACAGCCGAAAAAAGCCTTCCAACCAATACTGACCACACCGTATGGAATGGTGATGGAGGTAAGACTGGTGCAGCCGGAAAACGCACTCCAACCAATCTGGGTTACCGGATACCCATCAATTTCACTCGGAATCTCAAGGGATTTTTCAGAACCGGTGTACCCGTCTATGATTGCTGCACCATCGTTGATTCGGTAGTGCAGTCCGTTCGCCAGCGTTCCATCCTCCGCATAAGCCGTTATACTTGTCAGCAGGGGCTTCACACCCTCTGCCAGGGGGTACGCACCAGCGCTCCACAGCAGGGCGGCGCAGATGGCTGCACTTTGCATTCGTTTTACATGTTTGTTCATATTCTGAACACACTCCTTTCGTTTTACTTCATAACTGGCAATTCGTTCTCATCCGGGTCAAAAGGATCGCTGGTGGTAATAATGTCTTCACAGGAAAACGCAACGATCTCCAGCTCCGGCTGTGCATAGGCTTCCTTCATGTGCTTCCCTCCTTTTTTGTTAATTAGATATTCAACTGGCGAATGCGCAGGTAAAACAGTATAGCAGTGCTTATTTTTATTATACCCTCAAACCCCTGCCTCGTCAACGGCAAATGCAGAATGTATACGTTTTTCTGCAAAATGTACACTGGCCCAAACTGCCGCCGTTGACCAAATTCGACAAATATGCTACAATGAAAATAACGCACCCGGCAGGATGCAATATCAAAACTACAGGCAACACCGCAAAGAACTTGCGGCACGTTGCCTATATACCATTGGAGCCAATCATGTATCTGATTTACGATGACGACCTGACACATTGTGCCCAGTTGCGCACGCTTTTGCTGTCCGATCCCAATAATACCGAGCAGGACATCCGGACAGCCTCCACGGAGGCGGATGCAATCCGGCAGTTGTCCGGGGACACCGCCGTGCTGTTCCAGGATATCCGACTGGAGCACGATGAAAACGGCATCCATTTTGCCGAATACATCAAACGACACTATCCTCTGTGCCTGATCGTGTTTATCACTGCCTATGCCCAGTACTGGGAAAACGTGTTTTCCGTCATGCCCTCCGGGTTTATCACCAAGCCCTTTACCCCGGAAAAGGTAGCACGGGTGGTGCTGAATATCAACCACCATCTGCCCATTCTCCGACCCATGATCCATATCCGGGAAGCTGACAACAAGCTGGTTTCCCTGCCGGCGGTGGATGTGGTATTCATTGAAAATGAAAACCGCCGCACCCAGTTTTACGATGATTATTACGTAGGTCGAAAGCCGGCGCCCTTGTTTTCCTCCCATTACAGCATCGCTGAAATTGAACAGTTCCTGCCTTCCTGCTTCGTCCGGTGTCATGTGAGCTACTACATCAACATGAACCATATCCGGGAACTGCGTCGGTATGAGATGATCCTCCACAACGGAAAATCCATTCTGATCAGTCAGCGCCGCTTCAAGGATGTAGAGAATGCGTTCTTCCGGTTCACGTCCGACAAACTATAAAGGCAGCACCGCACATTCCTGCGCAATGCTGCCAAAAGAAAGAAGCATGATATATGGCTGCCTACATATTTTCCATTCTGTCCTGCGTGGCGGATCAGCTAACGGTACTCTTTTTCCTGCGGGAATACGGAACCTTCCGGGGGTCATTTCTGAAAGCAAATGTCATCATCGACACCGTTCTAATCCTGGAGCATACTATCCTGGTGTTCGGCATGGGTCTTCCCCAGGGAGGTCCCATCGTTTCCACCTTTGATACCCTGTTTCTGCTGGGCAGCTGGCTGTGGCTCTGCAAGGAAAGCGTCAAAAAGCGGCTGATTCTGCTGGGGATCCTGATCGTCACCGCCCTGATCGGAGAATTGTCCATACTCGCCGTGCAATGCGGACTTTTCGGACTCAGCATGGCGGACATGAACGGCTACACAGTGTATACCTTGGTCGGAAAGATCTTGACACTGGACGAAATGATCCTGCTGTATGTAGGCATCGCCATTGTGCTGCGGCTCAAAAAGGACAGATACCGGATCCGCTACCTTTGCTCTATTTTCTTTATCATAGCTGCGCATTGTGGATTCCAGATCTGTTTTACGTATCTGGACTGGAACCATCTTACCACTGCAAAGCTACTGTGTCTCCAGGCGTTTCAGCTTTTGCTGCTGATCCAGGTGATCCAGCAGTACTTTTACTTTCTCCGGCAGCACGATTTCCGGATCAAGGAGGTGGAGCTGCAGGGACTGCAGCTGGAAATGCAGAACACCTACCAGTACTACCTTCTGGCAACAGAGCAGTTTGAGGAGGCGTCCCGGATCCGGCACGACTATAACAACCAGATCCAATCCATCCAGTGCATGCTGGACAATCAGCAAGTGGAGGAAGCCAGAGCATTGCTGCACAGCTGTGGCAGCAGCACCCGGGGCGCAAAGCTCATCTCCTTTTGCAGTACGCCCATCATCAACGTGGTTCTGACCATCAAGACCAACGCCGCCCGGAATCTGGGCATCGAAACCCAGTGCATCCTCCAGGACAGCCAGCAGCTGGAGCTGAACAACTATGAGTTGTGCGGGTTGTTTTCCAATCTGCTGGACAATGCCATTGAGGCGTGTCAGCAGTCCAGCAGCAGCTACCGCTATATTGAGATCAAGGGGAAAGCACTGGGGCAGACCTATATGCTGCGGATGGAGAACAGCTGCAAGCCCCAAAGCGATTCCGCCAAAGCACCTCAAAAAACCACCAAGCAGGAGCCGGGGCACGGCTACGGGCTGAAGATCCTGCAAAGCATCGCCCAGAGCCACGGGGGCAGATTTCAACTGGACATCCGCCAGGAGGGCTGCGCCGTTTCCACGCGAGCCTCTGAAAAAAAGTCTGTAA
>NZ_FR894910.1:0-3351 GCF_000434255.1 Ruminococcus sp. CAG:379
AAAGTTGCTACTTGTGTCAACTTTCGGCGCAGCAGCCTGTTTAATTTCCCTGGGTTTGATTTTGCTTAAATCACCAGCAGCAAGCTCCTCCTGCTGTTCTTCATTCAGTTGTGCAATCACATTTGCGGTTGAAATGGAGATTGCACCGCTTGCAACAGCGTCTTTGATTGGATCAATGGCGTTTCGATCCACATTCTGCATTTTGCCGACCTGTGAAGGGGATACGCCAAGGATTTCAGCAATTTTCTCCCGTACCCGACCAAATTTTTCTCCGGCTTCTTTTTTTCTTTTCAGAATGGCATCCAGATTCTCATAACTTTGCCACAGTTCCTGATCGGAGAGCTGCCGTGCAGATACGTTCAGAAGGATCAGATCCAGCATCATAGCATCCTCGTCAGCATATTCTTGAATCAAGCAGGGAAGCAGCCGTGAAATGTTTTCCCCGTGATCCAGCAGATATTGCACAGCTGCTCTCCTGCGGTGTCCGCTGACAATTTCATAGCCGCCACTTTCCAGAGGACGTACTACCAGATTATCCTTTACGCCACCCTGACCCAGGATGGTATAGGCGAATTCTTCAATTCGTTGCATCTCAAAATAGTTTGCTTGGGATTCATGCAGTTGCGCAATATCAATCATGCGGATGTTGTCGGATTGTGTGTTCTGGGCAATGGATGCAAGATTGCTTAGCATGGTTTTCATTTTAGGATCCTCCTATCTATTCATGATTTCCGTAGACAGCCCCTCATAGGCGTTGACGATCTTCCAGCTGCTCCCGTTTCTCGGTACTTTCTTTTCAACGAAGTATGCTTCGATCGGCAACCCAGCTTTCTGGCTTTCTCTGACGGTGCGTGAGTAGGGGATTACTGTCTGCATCAGCCGGGTTTGCAGCGCACTGCGAAATTCTTGCAGCAGCTTTGCATCGTTTTGCTTTTGATACATAGTGACAAAAATACCGCCGAGTCGTGCATTTTGCTTTGCGATCTCGACGGTGACTCTTTCCAAACCCTGAATTTCAAACTCGCCCAGCATAGTTGGCACATAGACCATACCGCAGTGGCGGATAATCTGTTTGACTTCATCCGTCATAGCCGGAGGTAAGTCAAACAAGATATAGTCATATACAGCAGTATCCTCGCTTGTGATATCAATATATCGTGCCCAGGTGGTGTGATTGATGTTCTCATATTCTGTCGGCAGAATGCTGTTCACATTCTGCGCCGTCATGAAAAACGAGAAGCAATTTTCCTGGGTATCGCAGTCCACTACCAATATCTTTTTGCCGGTTTTCTGCATGCTGTACGCCAGATTGATGATAGATGTGGTTTTTGCCACACCGCCTTTGTTGTTATATAAGGCAATCTTCTTTGTCATGTTTTTGTCTCCTTTATTCGTTCAGAACTTCCAGCGTGAAGGCTCTTCCTTGGCTACCGGTCTGGTAGCTCCGGATCCGGATCGGGATACCGTTTCCGACATGCTCCCGATAGATCATCGAGATAATGCCGAGAGCTTCATAGACTCTCTCGGAAGTCGTTGACAATGCCTTCAGCTGGTTGGAAGCATTCCGGCAGAACAGCGTGCAGATTTTGCCGTCCTTGCCGTCTTGAAATCTGTATTTCTTGGCATGATAGCCGTAAAGCCGGAAAGTCTGATCAACGGCATCATTCAGACGTTCCGGCTTAATATTGCCGATTGCCACATTCGCCATGTAGGCGGCATCAGCAGTCGGACTGTTTTTCGGGAAAAATGCTGCGATTTTTTCGGCGAGAGCATCATCCTCGGCTGAAAAGAAAAAATCATCTGCGTTCATCAGGCTTTCCATGCAAACCTCCTATCTTCTTATGTCAATAGAGAATATCAATTGTCAGAACTTTTTCGTGGTAATCGCACAGGATTTCTTCTGCAATCTGCATGACCTTTTCATCCAGAATGGCAGCAATTTCATCACCACGCATGCGCATTTCATGCCAGAACTCCTCTGCCGGACCTTCGTAGGTGAAACGTTCATTCGGTTCAGCGTCCGGATCGGCTTTCACATCTTCTATGGTTGTGACATAGAATTTCAGCAGCCAACCGCTTGGAGCACATACATCACAAACAAAGTCTGCAATGGATCTGTCATCTTTTTCATCTCGAATCATTAAAATCCCTCCTGTTATACCTTGATTTTCTGTTCATTCAAAAAGGACTGCATCCTTTTTGCGCTTTCCAGTTTCATATCTGTCAGGGCAAAAGCGTAGGTGTCCAGCGTAAACGCAACGGAGTGGTGTCCCATAGCTGCGGACAATGTTTTCAGATCAACACCGGCTTTGATACTTATGACAGCATATGTATGCCGCAAGTCGTGAAAACGAAATTCTGGCATGCCGATTTGCTTCATGATTTTTTCAAAAGGACAGCGAATCATAGAATGTGTTAAATGCTGATTTCCTCCTAATCCACGAAAAACAAAGCCATTGTTTGGTTCTTTGTCGTGAAATTGCTTCATCATCTCCATAACAGATTCCGCAGGATAAATTGTACGAGGTTTATTATTCTTGACGGAATCATAAAAATAACGCTTTTTGAATTTATCATATGAAAGCTGACGATAAATTCGAATGTTGCCTTCGTCAAAGTTGAAGCAGTCCCATGTTAGTCCAATCAATTCGCTTTTGCGCATTCCTGTAAACAAAGCTAGCTTATAAAGAATTTCAAGTGGATGCCCATCAATTGCTTCTAGAAATGCATACATTTGCTCATTGTTCATTGGAATTAGCTCGGGTTTCTTTGGCTTTGGCAACGTAGTGTGCTTTGCTGGATTTTCCTTAATGAGATTCAAATCGTATGCAGTTTGTAAACACTTATGCAAAACGCCATGGATGTTTCGGATTGTTTTCGGGTGCAGCGGCTTATTCAGTTCAACGCCTTCAGCAAGGCTCAGGATAAAAAGCTGAACATCCTCCGGAGAAATTTCCGATAGTTTCATCGATAAGAAAACCCGATTAATATGATTGGCAAAAGCACTTTGGTAAGAATAACGGGTAGCAACTTTTAAGTCAGGCGTTAAGTATTTCAACCAGTACTCTGCAAATTCAGATAAGGTCATGTTTTTGGGAATTCCACTTGCGGACAAGGGGATCTTGCTGCGCATGACCGCAAGAACATTCGATTGATTGTTTGTATTGTATGACATTGCAAGTTCCCTCCAACAATTTAGTTGGATTCATTATAACACAATGTTCCGAAAAAGGCAACAAAAAGGAATATATCCTTCTGCGAGAACTGATGCTTTGAAAACACTTGACATGTAGGTGTTTAAATGCTATAATGCGTAGGTAATTCGCAGAGGGTTCGAATCCCTCTCTTTCC